>SHAI01000099.1 GCA_004213235.1 Parvularculaceae bacterium | reverse complement strand
GCCACGCAAAGCCAGGTCTATCAGGCGCCGCTCTAATGAAGCCCGATGGGCAAAGCCCAGTCGGGTGGGCCTGGCAACGAAAAGCCGGGGACTTCGCACCGTTTCAAATTGAATGAGACAAAGGCCACGCAAAGCCAGGTCTATCAGGCGCCGCTCTAATGAAGCCCACTGGAAATCGGCCGTATCTTAAGCGCCAACACCCAAATAGGTCGCGCTGCAGGGCAGCTAATCGCAGTAACAGGGTGGATTAGCTGCGCCTGTCTGCTAAAACACAAGAACACGCGCTGCTTGTTTTGGGCTGCGTGCGCGCGCGGAATACGCACGCGAGCAAAGGAATACCGAGGCCGCATGTGAGCGACGTGGAACTAGACTATCCTTTTCTGATGGACGCAGCGCTACGCAGTGTCGTGCGCGACGTGTTGAACCTGACCAAGGAGCTCGGCTCAGCGCCAGGTGAACATCATTTCTATATCGAGTTCGCAACCCAGGCCGCAGGAGTCGACATTCCAGACAGCCTGTTGATGACTTATCCGGAACGCATGACCATCGTCCTCCAGCATCAATTCAAGGATCTGGAAATTACGGATGAACGCTTCTCCGTCACGCTCTGGTTCAAGGGCGAACCGTCGCACCTCGTGATTCCATTTGATGCCATAACAATTTTTGCAGACCCGAGCGTGCAGTTTGAGTTGCGTTTTTCAAACTTTGACACGCCAGCGGTGGATGATGCGGAAACTGCCGTAAACGAAGCAGCTGAGGCTGACGACAATGAAGAACCGGACCCGTCGGCCGACATTGTGAGCTTGGATGCATTTCGCAAGAAATAATCCGCCATTGCCCTAACGGCATGAATTTGTCGGGCACGAGAGATCACATAACAATATTGATAATCTCCAGCGCGGAAATTGACCGGCGCTTGATAGACGCGTGCGCCGTGTTACACCCCTTCAAATAGACCGCCACCGCAACAGAGGTATCAAGACCGACATGACCGAAACCCGCACAGAAACCGACACAATGGGCGGGATCGCCGTACCGGCAGACCGTTATTGGGGCGCACAGGCGCAGCGATCACTTGGAAATTTTAAGATTGGTTGGGAGCGTCAGCCCGCGCCAATCGTGCGTGCGCTGGGGATCGTGAAACGGGCCGCGGCTGAAACGAATATGGACCTGGGCAAGCTGGAAGGAAAATTGGGTGCCGCCATTGTCGAGGCCGCTCAAGAGGTCATTGACGGGAAGCTGAATGATCATTTCCCCCTGGTCGTCTGGCAAACCGGCTCCGGCACCCAATCAAATATGAACGCGAATGAAGTCATCGCCAATCGCGCAATCGAGATCCTCGGGGGCGAAATCGGATCCAAGACGCCAGTGCATCCCAATGATCACTGCAATATGAGCCAATCGTCAAACGACACCTTCCCCACTGCCATGCATATTGCGTGTGCGGAGGAGATTGAACATCGGCTTTTACCGGCACTGCGACAATTGCAGACTGCGCTGAATAACAAGGCCGAGGCATGGAAGGAGATCATCAAGATTGGGCGGACCCATACCCAGGACGCAACGCCCGTCACCCTCGGACAGGAGTTTTCCGGCTATACCGCGCAAGTTACAAACGGCGTTGAGCGCATCAAGAACACCCTGCCGGCACTCATGGAACTTGCCCAGGGCGGCACGGCCGTCGGCACCGGCCTTGCCTCACCGCCGGGCTTTGCTGAAATGGTTGCGGACAAAATCGCGGCGATAACCGGCCTGAATTTTAAAACCGCACCCAACAAATTTGAGGCATTGGCTGCCCATGACGCCATGGTGATGAGCCATGGCGCAATCGCTACCGTTGCCGCCTCCCTCTTCAAGATCGCCAATGATATTCGTTTTCTCGGTTCAGGTCCGCGGTCCGGTCTTGGCGAGCTGGCCCTGCCGGAGAATGAGCCCGGCTCATCCATTATGCCGGGTAAGGTCAATCCCACCCAATGCGAAGCCCTCACCCAGGTCTGCGCACATATCATGGGCAATGACACCGCGATTAAATTCGCCGGCAGCCAGGGGCATTTTGAACTGAACGTCTTCAACCCGATGATGAGTTATAATTTCCTGCAATCAGTGCGGTTGATGGCCGACGCAGCCGTGTCGTTCACGGAGAATTGCGTTATTGGCATTGAGCCACGCCTCGACAATATCCAGCGTGGCCTTGAGAACTCGCTGATGCTGGTCACGCCGCTTAAAGAAAAATACGGCTATGACCGCGCGGCGAAAATCGCCAAGACCGCTCACAAAAATGGTACGACTTTGCGCGAAGAAGCGATCGCCGATGGCATACCGGCAGACGATTTTGATGCAATCGTCCGCCCTGAGAACATGTTGGGACCGCGATAGCAGACCTGCGCCGCCGCGCAGCGCGTTCCCAAAGACAGGCAAATCCACACCGTGCACTACACGAACGCTGCCTATAAACTACGCGGAAACTACGGCGAAATTTCAGGGAAACTAAAGGCAAACTGCCGGGACATGGCGGGAACGCATTGCAGGGGCAACATTCTGGACAATGTCGATCCCCCCTGCCGCCAGGATTTCAGCTGATTGATCGCCCGGCGACAGACACGTCGAGACCGCTCCTTATGTTGCCAGAATTAAGATAACAGGACCGCCCCTCATGACAGCCACACCGCAAGATGCCCGCGCCCAATTCGAGACAATGGGTATTCCCTTCCCGGAGAAAATGCCCGCAGGACGCATTGTTACCTCGCCGATAGACGGTGCGGAGTTAACTCGGATTGCCGACACCCGGCCAGGTGATGTGCGGGAGATTGTCACTCGCAGTCACGCCGCGTACAGACAATGGCGCGACGTCCCCGCTCCGCAACGCGGTGAGCTTGTTCGTCGCCTTGGCGACATGCTGCGCGAGCACAAGGAGCCCCTTGGCCGACTGGTTACGCTAGAGGCCGGAAAAGTTCTCTCCGAAGGGCTCGGCGAAGTTCAGGAAATGATCGATATCTGCGATTTCGCCGTTGGCCTGTCACGTCAAATTGGTGGCCTCACCCTGCCATCGGAACGCCCTGGCCACCGCATGATGGAAACCTGGCACCCGGTGGGACCAGTTGCGGTCATTTCCGCGTTTAACTTCCCCGTCGCGGTCTGGTCATGGAATGCAGCCATCGCTCTTGTTTGTGGTAACACCATCATATGGAAACCATCGGAAAAAACGCCGCTTACCGCAATCGCCGTTTCAGGCTTGTTCCAGCGCGTCATTGCCCAGATGGACGCCGCGCCAGACGACCTGGCAAGTCTTGTCCTTGGCGATAAGGACGTGGGAAGCACGCTTCTCGATGATCCGCGCATCGCACTGATATCGGCAACCGGCTCAACTGAAATGGGCAAGCAAGTTGCGCCGCAGGCTGCCAAAAGATTTACACGAACAATTCTAGAGCTTGGCGGCAATAATGCCGCAATCGTGTGCCCGTCAGCAGATATGGACCTGGCCTTGCGCGCCGTCGCATTTTCCGCGCTCGGCACAGCAGGCCAGCGATGCACAAGCCTGCGGCGGCTTTTTGTCCATGAAAGTGTTTACAGTGACTTCATCAGCAAGCTGAAAAGTGTCTATGATAGCGCAGCGATTGGTGACCCCAGAAAAGCCGAAACCCTCATTGGACCATTAATTGATGAGACGGCTTTTCACACCATGCAGAGCGTGCTCGCCGCCGCCCACCAGCTAGGTGCCAGCGTCCATGGCGGTGGTCCGTTTGACGTATCCACCTCAGCCGGTGGAAAATATGTGCGCCCCGCCCTTATCGAGATGCCGGCACAAAAAGGCCCAATGCTCGACGAGACCTTTGCGCCAATTCTTTATTGTCTTCCCTACACAGATCTTGATGAGGCCATTGCCCTGCAAAATGCCGCAGTACAGGGCCTGTCGTCTTCGATTTTTACCTCTGATCTTCGTGAAGCTGAACAGTTTCTCTCATCGGCGGGAAGCGACTGCGGTATCGCCAATGTCAATATCGGCACTTCAGGCGCGGAGATTGGCGGGGCATTTGGCGGCGAGAAGGAAACCGGTGGCGGGCGCGAAAGCGGCTCTGACGCCTGGAAGGCCTATATGCGCCGCGCGACCAATACGGTGAATTATTCATCACAACTACCGCTAGCCCAGGGCGTAAGCTTTGATATGTAGGCAGACAAAGCCTATCGGTGATGATCAATGTGACTATCGATCAGGGCTTTATTATAGGCATTAAGCGCGCGCACACGGGATAAATAACCGATGACGTCATCTGGCGCGCGGCTACTGACGACGGGAAGACCGACCTCGTCTTCGCGTTCCAGCTTCGCCAAAGCTTCACCAAGCGAGGCCTGTGTGTCCAATCTGGAGGCGGTTTCAGACAATGGTGCGCACGGCGGCATACGCTCCATGACATCGCGCACCCGCATTGTCTTCAGGATAACACCTTGCGGCCCGTCGGACATGTCATATCCACGCCGGGACAATTGCCAGTGAAAGAAAGAATTGCCGGCGATTGCCTGGGTTACGAGCGTGGCAAGCGCCACAGCCACAATGAGTGAGATTGTCAGTGCATAATCGCCCGTCATTTCGAAAACGATCATCGTTGTAGAAATCGGCGCACCGATAATGGCACCGGACGCTGCGCCCATGCCGACCATCGCGAAAAAAGCTGGTCCCGCGGTCTCGATCGGTGAAAAAGAGTTCACCAGAACGCCAAATGCGCCGCCACCAAATGCGCCAATGACAAGGCCCGGAGAGAAGACACCGCCACCAAACCGGCATGACAGGGTCACCGCGGTAGCAATTATTTTCAGCAACAAAATGATGAAAAGAAGGTGGAGTTCATATTCACCGCTGAAGACGTTTTGAACCGCTTCATAACCGACGCCGAAAACTTCCGGATAAAATGCCCCAATTGCCCCGACGATGACCCCGCCAATTGGTGGCAGAAAGATATAGGAAAGTTTTTTATCATCAGCGAATTGGCGTACACGGAGTGTCAAGCGCTCAGATGCCAGCAAAAGCGCGGTCGCAAACAGCCCGCAAAGCAGCCCGAGCAAAGCGGCAAGCGCCACATCGACATTGCCGACCATCCCATATTCAGGGGCCGACACCGCCGGGAAGTCGCCAAGATGGGTACGGATCACAATTGCAGCGGTAACACTTGCAGCAGCGATTGGTCCGAATATGGACAGACCATAAGCGCCCATGACAACTTCCAACGCAAACAAAACCCCGGCAATCGGCGCGTTGAAGCTGGCCGCAACGGCGCCCGCTGCCCCGCAACCGAGCAATATGCGGCGGTCTTTGGCGCTGAAACCAAACCGGTCATCGAGAAATGATGCAATTGCCGCCCCTAAATGGACCGCCGGCCCCTCACGTCCGGCACTGCCCCCCGCACCGACAGATACCGCCGCCAGAGCAGCCGATGCCACCCCCGCCCGCGCCGAGATTTTACCGCTTTTAACCGCGCGCGCTTCAATCACATCCGCAACGCCCTGACCGCGCCCGCCAGGCAGCCATCCGGCCTTGTCCGCAAGATACAAGAGCCCGGCAATAACAAAACCGCCAAAGACCGGTGCCATAAAGGCGCGCACCGGCCCAAGGCGGGATGCGCCGCTGACAATCATTTTTTCCGTCTCACCAAAGGCCAGCGCGGAAATGAAATTGATGGTAAACAAGAAACCAATAATGCCATAGGCGCTTGCCGCGCCGATCAAGACGGCAAAGACCCAAACCGCCGCAGTGCGCAGCGCTTTCAGCCGGCGACGCATGCGCCGTATACCAATCAGTGTGCGTGTGACAGTTCGATGCAAAAGATCCCTCGCCTCAAAAAAATCACCTGTAGGAGCCTGACACCGCCCCGCCGCCAGCGCGATCGACCATATAGGGTGAGAAAACCTATAAAGTGACACGAGCAAGCCGGGCAACCGGTTCAACAGACCCTAAGCTCAGATTGAGACAATATTGGGCTTAGTTCGAAATAAAAGGCGAGCACTAATGGACCCGGCGTATGGGCATCCGCTGAGCGAGCGCAAAAACGCCGCAACAAAACACGGCAAAAAACATGGCCGCAAAACAACACAACTGATTTGTAAGCGCTTTTCGCCGCAGCGTATTTTGCTGGCCGAACGCCTCTAATGTCCGGGAAAGGTTAGCGTAGAGATCTTTTCCGCCAGTCCGCCCCTCGCAAATGGTCACGCGGACAGCGTCATGGCTCTTTATTCGCAGGATTCGCAGATGGCTTTGGGGTGCCCATCATCGCGGCTGTTGCTGACGTGACGTGTAAGCATCCGGCGCGGCGATTTCGCGCAAGACGAATACCCTTAGCGCAGATGCAAGGCCGGGAGGATCTTGCTGAGCAATGCGCGCTGTATCCACCCTGGCAATCAATTTAGGCAAGGTCATCGATTGCGCCGATGCTAAATGTTCCAATGCCCGCCAGAACTCACGCTCAAGCGCGACGCTTGTGCGATGACCTGCTATGCTGATTGAACGCTTTTCCATGTCGCAGGGCTATCAGGCCACAACAAGGAAGGCCAGCGGTGAAAAAAGACCGGCACCCTTTTGGGCACAAACCGAAAATCAGAAATTGCGCGCCCAGTTGTCAACGCCATGCGCGGAGATCTTGCTGCTTGCGAGGTTCACGCCGTCAATAACACCTGCAATGTGAGATACCGCATCGGCATCACAGGTCGTGATGTCTGCCCCAATTGCTTCATAAAGCGTTTCAATATCAATGCCGTATGCAAACAAGAATTGCGCAAGAACGACGCGCGTTTGACTCGGGGATTTAGTCTCAGCCATGAAACTCACCTCAACTTGTTAAACACCACTCATCGACCCTGGTGCGATGCCTCCCAAAAGGGAAAAGCAAACCACCCAAATATCGAGTTGGGACCACATGGCCCTTCGCAACACACCACACATACCCGACGCATTCGGAGGACCGAGCTGTCACCATTACGCGATGATGGCCTCAACTACAATGTCGTTTCTCAATCGAGACGTCCTGTGACCATGCTGCGGAATAAAATAAGTCGTTTCACCACCGGAAAAGTCGCCCCATCATCACGCCGCGCATAGGCGTCGGTGAGGGATAAAAACACCAGGCGGCCCGCGACATCTGCTGCCACCGGACCATTTAAAATGTTTTTCGCCTCAGTGCGCCGCGCTGATATTTCGGCAACAAGATCACCGGCGGCGATGGCGCCCCCTGCCCGCTCACACAGCGCACGCCCCCATCGTGCGCCCGCATATGCTCCGGCAAGCATGGCACATCCGCGCTGGACCGAATCAGACACCGCTCCGCGAGACAGGCTCAAAAGTGCGGCCGTCAACCACGCTTCGGCGCGCTGAAAATGGTCCAGCAGGGCGGAAGGCGAGTTAATTTCATCTGCATACAGAAACATGGCGCGCGCATCCATTGCCTCATCAAGGGCGGTCATGACCCCCGCTGAAAGGACGTTCTCACGGGCAAGCGCCTGCAATACCGGATGCCCTGCGGGCGGGTTACCACCGGCCGCAGCGCCAAGTGCATCCCGCCACCATTGCAACCGGATTTCGCCAATCGGAGCCTCTTTGACCTTTGCGGGTATATTGCGAAGCTCAAAAGCCAATGCATAAAAAGCGGCGACGGCTGCGCGCTCACCGGCTGGTGCGTAAGGAAGAGATAAGTTGAAATCCTCGTCCGAAATTGTCATCGCATCATCACTTTGCGCATGAGTGTCATAGGTCGTCAGGTCGATGCGGCTCATGGCTAATATCCAGCTTATTAAGTTTCCACGCCAGCATCGCCCATAGTTGACCCAATCTCATGCGTGTTTACGTAGTTAAATAGTAATTCCAACGGCGCCCGAAAACAGGGCGCTCCAAACAGTTCCAACCTAAGAGACAAGAGGCACATTGATATGGCTATTTCGCTTCCGGCGCTTCCTTATGCGCGCAACGCTCTGGCCCCGCTGATCAGCGAGGACACCCTAAATTTCCATTATGGCAAACACCACCAGGCATATGTCGATAAAACCAATGACGCGATTAAGGGCGGCCCGCTTGATAATGCATCTCTTGAGGACATCATCACACAATCTCACGGGAAAGATCAGGGCCTTTTCAACAATTCCGCCCAGGTCTGGAACCACACGTTTTATTGGCAGTCCATGAAGCCAAACGGTGGCGGTGCGCCAACGGGTGCCATTGAAGCGGCGATCAATGCCTCCTTTGGTGATTTCGATGGCTTCAAGGCTGCTTTTTCAGATGCTGGCGCAACGCAGTTTGGTTCCGGCTGGGCCTGGCTCGTCGCAACGAACGGTAAACTGGAAGTGCGCAAAACGCTGAATGCAGAGACGCCGCTGACCGAGGCCGGGGTAACGCCGCTTCTCACCATGGATGTCTGGGAGCACGCCTACTATCTGGACTACCAAAACGCGCGGCCGAAATATATCTCGACCTTCCTCGATCAATTGGTGAATTGGGAATTCGCCAATGAGAACCTGGCCGCAGCCTAAAGAACAGCCCCCGAATACATAGCTGACTAAAAACAGAAGCGCCGCCCTGACGATATCAGGACGGCGCTTTTTTTAAGTCAGGTCCGAGAATACTCTCAGTAGATGCCTTATCTGCAGATTTGACCTTCGCCAGACCATTCTGCCATGCGATTTTTGGCATGGGCCGGTAATGCGTCCCATGACCGCGCGATTTCTTTTTTTGTCGCGCTAATATCATTGCGCAATTGGGGATATGTCTTGGTTTTCCACTCCGGAAAATCATCCTTGCCACGAAGTTTTTCCTCAAGCAGCGCTTCGGCGCGATCTGCTGCGTATTGGGCTTTGACCAGCTGCACAGGAAACCCAACGCCGCGCAGATGCATCTCAGCCAGATTGTAATAGGATACGGGATCATTCGCTTCAGTTGCAGCGGCACAGATCATGTCCCGT
>SHAI01000098.1 GCA_004213235.1 Parvularculaceae bacterium | reverse complement strand
TACAATTGCGGCGGTAAAAAACCTGATCGACGGGCTTGAGGGCGGCTCGTTAAAGCCGAATGCTGTTGTGATTATCGAGGCGGGCGCGCTGGCGAAAACCGCAAAACTTCGCAAGATGTTTGAAGCCGCCCGTAACGCCGTTGCTATTGCCTGCTATGAAGATAAGCCCGAAGACATTCGCCGTCTCGCCGAAGACATGGCCGAGGCGGAGGGGTTAAGGTTCGAACCTGAGGCGCTGGCGCTTGCGGTGTCCCTGCTTGGGGAGGACCGTGGTATTAGCCGCGCGGAATTAAATAAGCTGATACTATACGCCGGCCCGAAGGGCGTATCACGCGACAGCGATATCATCAGCAGGGAGATGGTGCATACCTGCCTTGTCGATACGCTCAGCGATGCCCTGGATGTTGCCGCGCAAGCCGCCCTGGATGGCGCGCCAGACCGTCTGGCCCTCGCCCTTCATCGCTCGGCCGCAGCGGGCGCAAACGCCATCTCCATCTTGCGGGCGCTCCAATGGCAGGTGGGGAGACTTTCTTCCGTACAAGAACTTATATCCGGCGGCATGTCGGCCAGCGATGCCATGAAACGCGCGCGGCCACCAGTGTTCTTCACAGAACAACGCGCCTTTGCGGCCCGGTTGCGAAAATGGCCAAACCCGAAACTGGCACGCGCGGCGAATGATCTTTTAGAGGCAGAGTGCGCGGCAAAGTCCACCGGCGCACCGCAAAGGGAAATAATCGAGCGGGTGTCTTTTCGATTAGCTGCTATGGCCGTGCGGCATTGAACACGGCACCACTCTTAAGCAGCAACGCCGGGCGCGATACGCGACTGCCTGACCGCCTGATTGTGGATTGAGATATTTAGCGCCGCACAATCGTGCGATGCTGTGATCTCCACCTGGTCCTTGCGTTCGACATGTACCGGTTTGCCCATCAAGAATGCCGTGCGCCCCCAATGGCCCGCCTGACCAATACCATTTGACAGGCGAATGTCCGGTGCCAGGATCATTTCGAAACTAGCCAGCACGGCATGGACACAGCCCTTTTGATCACATGCTAGTTCGGTTGACATCTCGCCACGCCGCGTCGCGGGCTTTGCAAAATCAAAAGAGAACAGGGGCGTCGGTGCCCCTAAGGCCCGCACATTTGCGGCGCAAAATTCATATGGTGTCATTTCAACGATATTAGCGAAATCATGAAACGCACGCAGATCAAACCCTTCGGCAGAACCAAACTGCCAAAGCGCGGCCAGTTCGGCGCTTTCAATTGGCTGTGCAAACAATGTCCCTGTCTCCGGAACGGTGCGCGCCGATGGTTTTGCCAATCTTGCCATGGCGACCTTCAAAGTCGGCAAAGCACCTTCGCCAAGCAGCACATTGTCGACAATTTCGGAGATGACAACATCGGCCGGCTCGGGCAAATCAACACCAACTTCCAGATCATACGACCATTTTGGAATAATCGTGATGCGGTCTGAAAGACCGTTTGCCGCAACAATTTTCATTGCAGCGTGCGCAATCAATGGCTGACCTTCACATGCGTACACATGTTTCGCGCCTGCGCGTGCAGCCAACATTGCGGTCAGTCCGGCACCGCAACCAATATCCAGAACAATGTCGCCTTTAGTAACCTTGGCCGCGATCGCCTTTGCGTAGGCCGCATTGCGCGGTGTGTCGGCGAGCATCGAAAAGTGCCAGCGCGGCACAAAGGTTCGATGAAGCTTTTCCCGCAAAAGCCGCGCTTCATGGTGATGCGGATCTTTGTGAAGTGCTTTGTCCAGCAATAACGCAGTTTGCAGCCCGCCATCCGCGAGGGGACAGGCTTTGGCCTCGGCAACGAAGTCATCTGCAGAATTATGTTCTGTAGACTGATTTGTCCCCATGGCTGATTTGGCACGCAGCGCTGCAATTCGATCCATCGTGAATATCCTTGTTCAATTCACTGATAGAACGTCGAACATGGTAAATGTCGACTTAACCAAAAGGGACAAAATGCACGAAGAGGCCAGAGCCCGCTTTCCTGCAGCTTAAGGTTCACCGCCCCAGGAGGTTCAAACAGCGGTCCCCATCAACCGGCGCGTTACCTCATCCAATTGGTCAAGGTTGAGATATTTAACACTCACCTCCCCCGCGCCTGACCTAGAGTGGGTGATCGATACTTCCAGCCCGAGCGCAGCGGCCAGATCATTCTCAACCGCGCGGGTGTCAGCATCTTTCGGTTTCGAAGAATCCGCATTTTTGTGCGCGGCAGATCGTTTCGTAATCCTGCGGGGTTCGGCGCTTTCTGCTTGCGCCATTTTCTCTGTTTGCCTGACGGACAGCTGGTCTTTCAGAACCGTTTTAAGTGCCTCATCAGCATTGGTCATTCCAATGAGGGCGCGTGCGTGGCCCATGGAGATCTGATTATCGCGAACCGCATCAAGACACGCCGGCGGCAAAACCAACAGACGCATGATGTTAGCAACATGACTACGGGATTTTCCAACGGCTTTGGCAATTTCTGACTGTGTCCGACCGAAATGATCGGAAAGGCGCTGATAAGCCTGCGCCTCCTCAACCGCATTCAAATCGACCCGCTGAACATTTTCGATCAGGGCGATTTCCGCGGTTTCAGAATCGGTTAGCTCACGAACAACAACGGGAACTTCATGCAAGCGCGCCCGCTGGGCAGCGCGCCACCGACGCTCCCCGGCAACAATCTCATATTTGTCCGTCCCTTTTGGACGAACCAAGATGGGCTGTAACAAGCCACGCGTCTTAATTGACTCTGTGAGCTCAGAAAGTGCGTCTTCGTTGAAAGTTCTCCTCGGCTGGTCCGGGTTTGCCTCAAGAAACTCGATTGGCAATGTCCGCGTCGATCGTTTTACCGCAGCAGCCTCGTCCGTTCCCGGTGCCACATTATCATCAATCAGCGGCGGGGTGTCGCCCAAAAGTGCCCCAAGTCCGCGACCTAATCCGCCAGCCTTGGGGGACTTGTCTTTTTTCGACGCTGCAGCCATCAGGCGCTCTCCGGTTTAATCTGGCAGTGTTTGTTACGCGGCGTGTCGTGCCTGTTTTTCGCGCTCGATCACCTCGCTGGCCAATCGAACATATGCTTTGCTACCGGCACATTGTAAGTCATAAAGAAGCGCAGGCTTGCCATGGGACGGCGCTTCAGAAACCCGTACATTTCGCGGAATCACCGTTGTGTAAACCTTTTCACCCAAATGGGCACGTACATCTTTTTCCACCTGATCGGACAAACGGTTGCGTCGGTCATGCATCGTCAACAAGACACCCTGCAATTCCAGGCTCGGGTTAATCCGTTCACGAAGCATATTAATGGTTCGCATGATTTGACTAAGCCCTTCCAGGGCGAAAAATTCACATTGTAGAGGAATGATGACGGCATCTGCCGCTGCCAATGCGTTAATTGTCAGTAGGCCGAGGGATGGAGGGCAATCGATCAGGATATAGGTAATTTCACCCCGTTCCTGAACATAATCAGCCAAAGTGTCAGCCAGCCGGTGATGGCGACGATCTGCACCGACAAGTTCGGTTTCCGCCCCCGCCAGATCAACGCCCGCCGGTGCCAGGTACAGCCGCGGGATATCCGTTTCGATTTCTGCATCAGAGAGGCGGTGATGGCCCATCAGGACATCATAGGTCGTCACATTACGCGCCGCCGCAACCACGCCAAGGCCGGTAGATGCATTTCCCTGGGGGTCCAGATCGATCAGAAGAACGTTTTCACCGACCGCCGCCAGCGCCGTCGCCAGATTGATTGCGGTCGTTGTCTTGCCAACACCGCCCTTCTGATTGGCAAGGGCAATAATCCGGGGTGGATGGGTGTAAGATGGCAAGGCGGACACGGGCGGATATCCTTGTGTTCGGATGTGCTCAAAAAGTCGTCAGGCGACCATGCAGGAGATCGTTACGGTGATTTGCGCCGAACGTCCCTTAAAATCAGGATCTGTGCCTCTGGATTGGTACGACTCGGTCGAACGTCAATATTCATATTCCAACATCTAGATGCATCAGTCAATTCGGACCCAACATCTTGTCCTTTTGGGAATATAAATGTTGTGCCGGCACCACCATGGGCGGCGGCATATCCAAGCAGTTTCGGCAAGGGTGCCAAAGCCCGCGCTGAAATTACATCTGGCGGACTGGAAAGGCGCGCTTTTTCTATCCTCTCCGTGTGAATGGATACATCGATGTCCATTGCTTTGGCGGCAGCGGTCAGAAACGCGGTTTTTTTGCCGGTGGATTCAATCAGCGTCACATGCAGTCTTGAGGGTGCCCCCATCGCGGCCAGGACAAGCCCCGGGAACCCGGCACCACTGCCAAGATCAAGCACGGTCCTGGTATCGGTCGGCAAAAGGTCAAACAACTGGGCGCTGTCGCGGAAGTGACGATTCCATCGGCTTTCAATCGTCGATTTCGCAACAAGGTTCATGCGCGCGCACCAGTCCACCAGCACATCATCATAGGCCAGCAGGCGATCCATTGTTTCACGTGAAACGCCATACTCCGCCGAAAAGGCGTCTGGGCCATAATCATCCATTGGTTCAACCTACTCTTGGGGCGGACAAGGAGTGCTCACCCGGTAAGGCGTGCGCCGTTCTTTTTGACCCAGGCCAGCAACACGGCAAGGGCGGCGGGCGTAACCCCTTCGATCCGGCCAGCCTGGCCAAGCGTCAGGGGCCGTGTTTCAACCAGTCGCTGGCGCACTTCATTGGAAAGACCCTTGATCTCGCCATAAGGTAAATCCGGCGACAGGGCGAGGGACTCATCCTTGCGAAACTGAACAATGTCCGCTTCCTGGCGATCGAGATAACCCGCATAGAGCGCATCAATTTCCAACTGCTCGGTGATTTCGGCTGAAAAGTCGCCAAGGGCAGGCCAAACCGGAACGAGTTGGGAAATGCCCACACCAGGCATGCTCAAAAGATCAACAATATTACGGCGGCGGCCATCTTGATTGATTTTAAGGCCGTAACGGGCGGCTTCATTGGGTGTTAAATCATGGGCCCTGGCAAATGCCCGCGCCTTGGCGAGGTCAGCTGTTTTCACGTGAAACGCCCGCGCGCGCTTTGATCCCACCAGACCAAAATCAATTCCCTTCTGGGTAAGTCTCTGATCCGCATTATCCGCGCGCAGGGTCAGGCGATATTCTGCACGGCTGGTGAACATGCGATAGGGCTCGCTCACCCCGCGGGTCGTGAGGTCGTCGACCAAAACGCCAATATACCCTTCGGCGCGGTCGATATGGATTGCGTCACCACCAGCACATGCAGCCGCCGCATTGGCACCGGCGATCAAGCCCTGAGCCGCTGCCTCTTCATAGCCCGTTGTGCCATTGATCTGCCCCGCAAGGTAAAGGCCAGGCAAGCGCTTTACTTGAAATGTCGGGTAAAGCTCGCGCGGATCGACATAATCATATTCAATCGCATAGCCGTAACGGAACACGCGGGCGGCCTCCAGCCCCGGAATCGTTGCCAGGAATGCCGCCTGGACGTCCTCCGGCAGGCTCGTCGATATGCCGTTTGGATACACCGTCGGGTCATCAAGTCCCTCTGGCTCAAGGAAGATCTGGTGGCTTTCTTTTTCGGCAAAGCGCACAACTTTGTCTTCTATGGATGGGCAATAGCGTGGCCCCCTGCCCGCAATCGCCCCACCATATACCGCTGAGCGGTTCAGGTTCTCTTCGATAATTCGATGGGTTTCACGTGAAGTGTGGGTGATCCCGCAGGAGATTTGCGGCACGCGAATTTTGTCCGTGAGAAATGAAAACGGGACGGGTTCGGCATCCGCGGGCTGCATATCGAGACGCGCCCAGTCAATAGTTCGCCCGTCAAGTCGCGCCGGTGTGCCGGTCTTTAACCGCCCCATGCGCAAGCCTGCATTATATAATGTGGTCGACAGGCCCACCGCCGGCGGCTCGACACCATCCTTGACCGACCCGGCTTTCGCACGGCCAGCCGGGATACGGCGGTCACCGATGTGGATGACGCCCTTCAAAAAAGTGCCAGTGGTGAGAACAACCGCGCCGGCCCGGATATGGGTGCCGTCGCCCGTTACAACCCCGGCGACAGTCCGTTGCCCGTCCTGCATTGTTCCACGTGGAACATTTGTCGGTTCATCAAAGATCAATTCTTCAACGCCCGCCTCCAGGACGGAGAGGTTCGCAATGGCGCTAATCTCCGCCTGCATTGCGGCGCGATACAGCCCCCGGTCCGCTTGCGCCCGCGGGCCGCGCACCGCCGGGCCTTTAGACCGGTTGAGCATCCGGAACTGGAGCCCGGCCTGATCAATGACCCGTCCCATCAGGCCATCCAGCGCATCGATTTCTCGAACCAGATGGCCCTTCCCGAGCCCGCCGATTGCCGGGTTACAGGACATTTCGCCAATCGTGTCTTTTCGATGGGTAATCAGCACCGTTTTTGCGCCCATGCGCGCTGCCGCCGCTGCTGCTTCGCAGCCTGCGTGCCCGCCGCCAATCACGATGACATCATAGTCAGCCATAGAGTTCACAATAAAATCCGTGCCGCTCATATAGACGCGGCTCGCGTGAAGTAAATGCTATCTTATGTGAAGACCCACGCCGTTCGATAAGTTTTCCGGTTGCGGGTGCCCGCCGCGCCGGTTTCACGTGAAGCGCGCTATTTGCCGATACAAAAACTGGAGAAGATTTCTCCCAACACATCTTCTACGTCGACGGCACCGGTAATGCGCCCGAGAGCCCTTGCCGCGAGACGGACCTCCTCCGCTGCCAGTTCCGGCCCCATAGCTATGAGTTCAAGAGACTGTGACAATGACTGGCTTGCGTTTTCGACCGCCGCCAGATGCCGGGCACGGGTTAAAGGGCCATCACCAGCAGCCTGGGTCGCGGTTTCAACAAACGCCGTCACGTCTTCCAGCAAATCGTCAATTCCTGCTCTGGTTTTAGATGACACGGCCCGCCCCAACCATTTGTCAGACGACAATGGTGGCGGTGGTTCACTCCCGAGATCTGCCTTTGTCCAGATGACAAGATCCCCCTCCCCTAGAAGGTCGCGTGTTTCACGTGGAACGTCATACCGTGTTCCACGGGGCGCTTTATCCGATCCGCCAAAGGGATCGACCACCACGACACGCAGATCCGCTTCATCCGCAGCTTTGATCGACCGGCGGACCCCTTCATCTTCAATGGCGTCACCCACACTATCACGAATGCCGGCCGTGTCCTGAAACACCACCGGCACGCCAGCAAGATCAAGGCGCGCTTCAACGATGTCGCGTGTGGTACCAGCCTGTGCGGAAACAATGGCCCGATCATCATCTACCAGACAGTTCAGCAGTGATGATTTACCGGCATTCGGGGCACCAATGATTGCAACCGTCACGCCCTCGCGCAGCCGCATCGCCCGGCCGCCGTGCACTAATGCGAGGTTTAAGTCCCCAATCAGCCCGTGGATAAGATCAACAGCCCCTTGGGCAACGGCCGCCGGGACATCTTCCTCATCGGGAAAATCGATATCCGCCTCAAGCGCGGCGAGGATTAACGTTAATTGCTGACGCCATGCTTCTGCACGTTTTGATAAACGCCCATTGGTCTGTGCCAATGCCTGGCGGCGCTGTGCACTGGTTTCCGCGTCAATGAGATCCGCAAGGCCCTCTACCTCGGCGAGATCCATTTTCCCGTTTAACAATGCGCGTTTGGTGAATTCACCCGCTTCAGCGGGCCGTGCACCGTGTTTTTGCAGTGCATGATAGAGATCGTTTTCGACCGATCGCGATCCGTGCACGTGCAATTCGAGGACATCTTCACCGGTAAAGCTTGCCGGGCCGGGAAAGAGCACTGCCAGCCCTACATCAAGTATGGCCGCGCCGCGTGATTCGCGAATCACGGTGTGGGTGGCGATTCGTGCCGATAGCGGGCGGGCGCACAAGCTTTCCGCAATCGAAACAGTCAACGGCCCCGATAGGCGAATAACGGCGATGCCCGCTTTTCCTGCACCGGAAGCCTTGGCGAAGATTGTTTCCATGAAACCAAAAGCGCCAAAAGCGCTATTTTCCCTTATCGCCGCCGCCGGATGCTGCCTTGCCAGCGCTGGACATGGCCGCGCCCATCATGCCGGAGAGAGCATCAATACCCTTGCCGCCCATATCCATCCACTGTTTCACAAGGCGTTCGGGATCCGCGAGGGTATCAAGATTGTCTTTCGCGCGGCGGGTCATTTCCGTAACGATCATCTCGTTCATCGGCGCGAGGTCCGGCAAACCCAGAAAGGTGCGTGCCTCAACAGGTGTGCAATCTACATCGATGGTGATCCGCATGGGGTTCTCCTTTGTCCTTTCATCTACGCTCTTCGCTATAAAACACCAAGTCGGCTGTGCGAACTCATTGCGTCCGGGTGTGATCTAAGCATCATTCACAGCACAATGAATTCTTTTTTGTGGCAGTAAGAAATGTCCAATCGGTTATTCGCCCCGGCCATAGCTGGCCTCGCCGTTCTTTTGCTCGCGGGATGTTCATCGGGTACCGACCCAGCCACCGCGCAGCCAGGAGAAGATGGCTCAAATCACTCAACTGGCTGGCGGCTCTCTGCGAAGGGCGGCCTCAACAGGTTTTTTGATTGCCTCCAAGACGCCGAAATTGGTTTGATCTCTGCCCATCGCGGTGGTCCGGCACCTGGATTACCCGAAAACGCGATCGAAACATTCAAAGCGACCCTGGCGCGCTCCCCCGCACTCATCGAGCTTGACGTGGCCACAAGCAGCGATGGGGTGCTCTACCTCATGCATGATGACACGCTGGACAGGACCACAAGCGGATCGGGCCGGGCTGACGCCGCCAAATGGGACCACATCAAGGGGTTATACCTCATCGATAATGACGGCCAATTGACTGACGCCCACCCCCCACGTTTTTCCGATGCACTGGCTTATTTGAAAGACCGGACCATCACTCAGGTGGATTTTAAACGTTCTACGCGCTTTTCCGACGCCAT
>SHAI01000097.1 GCA_004213235.1 Parvularculaceae bacterium | reverse complement strand
TGGGACCCAGCTGATTTGACCGCGGTTACTGACGAGATGGTTGCTGCCCATTTTGAAGATCTTGGTCAGGATGAATTGGTCCTGCCGTGATCGTGTCCCAATCATTACATGATCAGGCCATGTCGGTTGATGCTTTTCTATAGAAAGTCGAACAATGAAACTCTATGGCTCTTTAACCTCACCCTTTGTTCGTGCTGTGCGGATCGCCGCAATTGAGTTGAAGCTTGCCGATGAGATCGAGTTTGTTGCCACTGTCGTTAAGCCAACGGCACCAAACCGGTCTTTTGGAAAAGATGTGAACCCGGTCCGGCGGGTGCCGGCATTAGAGACGGCCAATGGTGAGATCCTGGTTGATAGCCGCGTTATCATCGAGCATTTAAATAATGTTGGGCGGGGCACCTTCATACCCAATGAGACCGGTGCGCGGGTGGCGTGTCTTAACCGCCATGCCATTGTCGCCGGCGCGACGGAAGCATTGGTTTCGGCAATGTATGAGACCCGCTTACGCCCTGCGGAATTTCAGTGGCCTGACTGGGTTGATGATCAAATTGATAAAGCGGAAAAGGCTCTGGACTGGGCGGAGGGGAATCTGGATGGGTTTTCCCAATCCTTTGACTTATCAGTCGCGGCGCTTATCTGCCTTCTTGATTACGCTGAATTCCGCTTTGCTGAGCGTGACTGGCGTAAGGGACGGGCGAAACTGGATGGCTATGTGTCGGCAATGTCCGCCCGTTCCAGCATAAGAGAAACCACGCCGCCTGTTGCGTGATGGCCTTGTAGAGTGACTGCGTAAAACAACAATTATCGGAGATGTGTCATGACGGTTATTGGCTTTATCGGTTTAGGTAATATGGGCGGCCCCATGGCGGCGAACCTTGCTAAAGCTGGGCATGATGTCAGAGCATTCGATCTGTGTGAAGATGCACGGGCCAGGGCGGGCGAAGCTGGGTGTCAACCTGCGGTCTCGGTTGCAGAGGCTGTAGTGGGTGCGTCACAAATCGTCAGCATGCTGCCGGCTGGTCGCCATGTTGAGAGTGTGTATGCCGGGGAGGACGGTGTTTTTGCGCATGCAGACAGGGGGGCATTACTGATCGACTCATCCACAATTGATGTCCCAACGTCCCGTCAGGTCAACGAAAAGGCGTGTGAGCGTGGGTTTGCGATGGTGGATGCGCCAGTTTCCGGCGGCGTTGGTGCAGCGCTCGCGGGTACACTGACCTTCATGGTCGGCGGAGAAGCGGATGCCTTTTCCCTTGCACGGCCAATATTGGAGGTTATGGGCAAGAACGTGTTTCATGCAGGCCCGTCAGGTAATGGCCAAGCGGCGAAGATCGCGAACAATATGCTGCTTGCGATTTCCATGATTGGAACGTGCGAGGCGTTTAATCTTGCAGAAAAGCTCGGCCTTGATGCCCAGACGTTTTACGACATCTCATCGACTGCTTCCGGGCAATGCTGGTCTATGACAACCTACTGCCCGGCACCGGGGCCGGTGCCTGGAGCACCGTCCAACCGGGAATACCAGGCGGGTTTTGCTGCTGGCATGATGCTGAAGGATTTGCGTCTTGCGCAGGAGGCTGCCCATCAAGCCAGGGCGGCAACGCCGCTGGGTGCTCAGTCAGAAGCGATTTATGCTCTGATGGAAGCAGCTGGTAAGGATGATCTCGACTTTTCAGGGGTGATGAAGCTCGTGCGAGGTGATCTCTAGCGGGGAAGATTAGAACGCTAATCCTGCATTACCGCCATTTTGCCAGATCACTTGGGCATCCCGGGTTGCCCCGGTGCCCTTGATTTTCAGCAGAACGCGGGGCGGAAGAGCCAAATTGCCGGAGACGTTAATTCTTGCCCCGGAAGTGCTCAGATCGCGAATAACGCATTGTATTTCGCGGTTGAGATCAAGGATCAAAATACCAAATTTGTAACAGCTTTGGCGACTGTTTTTGCGGTTGTCGCGCTTCGTGATCCATTTGGGTGGGGTGTTCACCGGTCGGGACGCTATTCGCCGAAGGCGTGCATCAAGGGTTTGATTCTGCTTCTGGCCACGCATTCTCTTATTGTTCTTCGTTGAGTTTAAAGATGGTTATGGCAACCTTCTGAAGACCAAATCCATCTCATTATTAAAATACGATGCGTTTAGGTGTAACTTTCTGACGTTAATCTCTGCCTAACCTTCCGCCGATGCCTGGTATGTCTTGCGTTTTTGGTTCCAGAACGCCAGGCCAGCATGTTGCGCTTTTTGCCAGGCGACGCGGCATAGGCGGTTTTCGCCTGTTTCCAGATTGTTGAGCCGAACGGTTACTGGCAGTTCGAGCTCAACTTCAAGTTTGATCCGCACGCCGCCCTCGCTGATGTCGCGTATGACGCAGCTAATGACGGTTTCATCGTCTATCGTGATGCTCGCAAATTCGTAGGTTTGAACCCGCGGGCTTTGTCGACGCTCTTCACGCCTTGGTTCCTGCGTGTCGTCTACCAATTGACGCAAGCGCTCAGAAAGGCTTGGTTTCGTGACCTGCGCTGGTTTACCCATGATTGTTTTATTCCAAACGATTTACTTCGAAATTTAAACATGCAAAGCGCGAAACGTTTCTTCTCGCTTACCTGCAAGCTAGACGATTATAGTTGTTGTTAAGTTAAAATGCCGGATATGCCGAATGGTTAATCGTTGATAACCGTTAGCGCCCTGTGATTCGCGCACCATTGATTCGCGCACCATTTTGTTTGGTTTTTTAACGATACGCCTTATTTGGGGCACATGACCCCGAATGCACATCATGATTTCCACTCTAATGTACGCGGCAGCGAAGCTGGCCTTGCTCGTACATTCATGCGGATGGCGCGGGCGCTTATTCGCCCCGAGATGACCAAATGGCGCGGCCGGATCGTGCTTGCTGTCTTGTTTACCCTCGCCGCAAAAGGGCTATCGGTTGCCGCGCCTGTCTGGCTGGGTATCGGCGTTAATAACGCTGTCGACGTCGCGGGCGGTGCGCAAGGTGCCACGACGGCAGGCATTTTTTCTTCGTTTATGGTGTTCATCATTCTGTTTGGTGCTGCGCGTTTGCTATCGAACGCGCTACCGCAGTTTCGTGACGCTATATTCGTCCGGGTAACCCAGGACGCTGTGCGCCTGACAGCGGTTGATGCCTTCCGCCACGCCCAAGAGCAGGATTTACAATTCCATCTGACGCGGCGCGCGGGGGCGGTACAGCGGATCATTGAACGCGGGGCAGGGTCGATCGAGTTTTTACTGCGTTTTCTGGCATTCAATATTGGTCCGACTTTAATCGAGCTGATACTTGCCGCGGGCGTCATTGCTGCGTTGTATTCCTGGCAGGTTGCCTTCATCGCGGTGATCACCATCGCGCTTTATGCAGGTGCGACGGGCCTTATCACCGAATGGCGTTCGGTGCAGCGACGCAAAATGAATGATGCAGACACCGAACTACGCGCAATCGCCACTGATACCCTGACCAATTTTGAAACGGTAAAGGCCTTTGGCGCTGAATCGCGAGAGGCGGGGCGGTATGATGGGGCAATGCGCGCTTATGTTGATCGCTATGTCCGGGTGATCCAGTCCCTCAGCATTTTAAACTCGGTGCAGGAATTCATCATGACCGGGGGGTTGTTCGCTGCGGTCGCCATTGCCGCCTACGCGGTTGCGGGTGGTTCGATGAAAGCCGGTGATGTTACGGCGATCATATTGATGCTGACGAATATTTATCGCCCCCTCAATATCCTTGGTTTTGCCTGGCGAGAAATTCGGCAGGGCTCTGTTGATATCGAAAAACTTTTCGATCTGATGGACATGAAACCAGCAATCGCTGACAGTCCAGATGCTGTGAATTTGGTCGCGCCAGAAGGAAGAATTGCATTCAAGGATGTGTCCTTTGCCCATGAAGCGGGCCGGCAAGGCTTGTCTGGTGTCAGTTTCGAGGTCGAAGCTGGCAGTTTTGTCGGCATTATTGGCCCGAGTGGGGCTGGTAAGTCGACCATCTTACGTTTGCTTTTCAGGTTTCACGATCCCGCGGCCGGGGGGGTCAGTCTGGATGAGCATGATCTGCGCAACTTAACCCAGGCATCCCTGCGCCGGGCCTTTGGTCTGGTGCCGCAGGATGTCGTTCTGTTTAACGACACTTTGCGTTTTAACATTGCGTATTCACGACCCGAGGCAAGTGATGACGAAATCCTTGCCGCGGTGCGTCAGGCCCAATTGGGGGAATTCATTGAGCGATTGCCGGAGGGGCTGGCGACCCGGGTCGGGGAGCGAGGCTTGAAGCTATCGGGGGGCGAAAGACAGCGAGTCGGCGTCGCCAGGGCAATACTGCTCGACCCTAAAGTGTTGATCCTGGACGAGGCGACGTCTTCACTCGACAGTGAAACGGAGCGCGAGGTACAGGCCGCCCTTGCGACGGCAGCAAAAGGACGCACAACAATCGCCGTGGCGCACCGGTTATCGACAATCGCCCACGCGGACAACATTATCGTTCTGGATGATGGCCGGATTGTGGAAAGCGGAACCCATGGCACCCTTTTGGCAAAGGGTGGTCTCTATGCACTGCTTTGGCGTCAGCAGGCGGAGATTGAAACTGCGACGAAAACCCGATGAGGTCTGCAAACCGCTGTTAAGGTCGTGAAAGACATGAGCGCGTCATCATGAAAGTAGATTTTATCACGGCTGGTGCGGAATATTTCCCCAAAAACTCGAATCACCAAGGCGATGCAAGATTTCGGTAGCATGCTGCGATCAGCGCACAATGGTGCTGCGTTCAACGCAAAATGGTGATGCGTTCAGCGCACAATGGTGAGGCGTTCGGCCGCGCGGGTAACGCCGGTGTATAGCCATCGTGCACGATGTTCGCGGAACGCATAGCTTTCATCAAATAAAACCACATTGTCCCACTGGGAGCCCTGTGCCTTGTGTACGGTCAGGGCATATCCATAGTCGAACTCATCGGCACCGCGCTTTTGTTCCCACGGCACATTTTCCGGCCCGTCAGTAAACATCGCCGTGGGCACCGAAATTGAGATTTGTTTGCCGCCATCTTCGGGTGCAATGACCATTCGCGATTTGCGCCCGCGAGGCGTTTTTTTCAGGGTGACGGTCCAGATACCGCCATTTAACAGGCCCTTTTTCTTGTTATTTCGTAGGCAGACGAGTTTTTCGCCAGCTTGTGGCGTGTGTCCGTCATATTCTTTTAAGCTGCGAATGCGGTCATTAAATTTTTTCCGGGTTCGGTTGGTGCCGACAAGTACCTGGTCAGCACCAATAACATCATCCGTTTCCAGCTCATCGCGTGAAATAATACGGCATGCGCCGCCAGCGTCATGGGGTTCTGCGCCGGCGCGGATATCCATCGACGCGCGAATGATCGGATTGTCTGCGGCCTGGCGGTGGATTTCAGTGAGCATGAAATCCGGCGGGGCGTCAGTGAAAAAACCACCGCCTTTGACCGGGGGCAGCTGGGCAGGGTCGCCCAGCACCAGAACTGGTTTTCCAAAAGAAAGAAGGTCGCGCCCCAGCTCTTCGTCTACCATTGAGCATTCATCAATGATGATAAGATCCGCCTTGGAAGCTGGTGCATCGCGGCGGATGGAGAAGGACAATTCACCCTCTATCCCAGGCTCGTCCCCAGTCGGGCGATAGATCAACGCGTGAATGGTCGTCGCCCCTGCGCAACCCTTCGACCGGAGAACGTGGGCCGCCTTGCCGGTAAAAGCAGCAAAGGCAACATCGCCGCCGGCATGTTCGGCGAAATGCCGCGCGAGCGTGGTTTTGCCGACGCCGGCATAACCGAACAAGCGAAACACCTGGCTCTCGCCCTTGTGCAGCCAGCGATCCACGGATTTAAGCGCGGCGTCTTGTTCTGGTGACCATTCCATTAGTGCACGGACTTAATAAGCTGTATTGGCGCACGCACGCCGCTGGAAAACTCGATTGTTGCATGGTGCGGGCGTTCACACGAACGAACGCAAATCTGCATGTTCATCACTGACGGCATTTGCCGCTTATATCTAACCCACATAAATTACTCCAGCTCTATCCAGACTGGTACGTGGTCGGAGGCTTTTTCCCGGCCGCGAGTTTTTCGGTCAACACCAGCAGCTTTAAGGCGATCGGCAGCTTGCGGGCTTAGAAGGTGGTGGTCAATTCGAATGCCGTGGTCTTTCTCCCAGGCCCCGCGCTGATAATCCCAGAATGTATACAGAATACTTTCGGGTGTAATCTGGCGAAGGGCATCCGTCAGGCCAAGGCTCATTAGTCGGCGGAAGGCATTGCGCGTCTCCTGCCGGAAAAGCGCATCTTCCGTCCAAAGGGCAGGGTCGAAACAGTCTTCTTCCTGGGGAATTACATTGAAATCACCGGCCATCAGGAATGCTTCCTCATGGGCGAGGTGATGGGCGGCGCGTTTATGAAGGCGGGCCATCCATTCCAGTTTATAATCATATTTCGGCCCCGGTGCGGGGTTGCCATTAGGCAGGTATAGCCCGCATATGCGCACCGGTGCGGTATCATCGGGCGTGACCAATGCTTCAATATACCGCGCTTGCTCATCAGTTTCGTCGCCCGGCAAGCCGCGCACAACATCTTCAATCGGGAATTTTGATAGAAGCGCGACCCCGTTATATGCTTTTTGTCCGTGTACGACGACGTTATAGCCGCGATCTTCAAATTCAAGCGCGGGGAATTTTTCATCAATGCATTTGATTTCCTGCAGGACAACAATGTCCGGTGCGGCGGCATCAAACCATTCCAATACCCGCGGCAGGCGGGCGTTTACCGAATTCACATTATAGGTCGCGATTTTCATAAGGTCTTATCTGTAACAGGCCGTTATGTTGCGCAAGACTTTAGCACGGCGAGCGCCTGGCCAAGGCCGGTTTTCGGCGTCGGGGTGATTTTGTGAACCTGAAAATACTCTGAAAACAGGTCGCTTGCTGCCGCGCCAAATTGGCAGCGCACCCATGAGCGGCCGCGATGCCACAAAGTCGCCAAGCCAGCGGTCAATCCGAGACGCCGCAAACTGGCGCCAATCGGGTTAACCTTATCACGTGCCTTCATCTCAGGGTTACTTTCTTGCAACTGGACCTGCTCCACGACGTCTGTGAGTACGCTAACCTGCTCACTCGGACAAGAAATTTGCGAATTCGTCCAAATCCGCACGGGCCGCGCGCAATTGGTTGACCGGCGCATCTTTATCGGCGTAGCCAAGGGCCATGCCGCAATAAAGTTGTTCGTCTGCTGATAAGTTCAGGAATGCTGAAACCGTTTTGGCGCGGGCTGCCCACGCTTCCTGCATACAGGTGGCAAGCCCACGCTCTTCTGCGAGCAATGCGATGGTTTGCATCAACATGCCAAGATGGGCCCATTGACCTTTGTCAAATCGCCGATCAAGGGAGAAAAACACCCCAACTGGCGCGCCGAAGAATTGGTAATTGTTCAAGAGCCATTGTAGCCGGGCGGCTTTATCCTCTCGCGGAACACCGAGAAGGGCATACATGTCCTCCCCCAGGTCATAGCGGCGCGTCCGGTATGGCTCCCAGAGTTTGGGCGGGTAAATGGTCAGCTCCGCTTCGTCGGCGAAGGGATTGGCGCTGATTGCGGCCTGAACGGTTTCCACCAGCCGGTCCCGCGCTGCGCCGGTGAGAACATGCACCCGCCAGGGCTGAAGATTGCCGCCTGATGGTGCCTGGCGAGCGTCCGTCAATAACGCGCGCAGGTCAGCCTCTGGCACGGGCGTGTCCAGGAAGGCGCGGGTAGAAATGCGTTGTGATACAGCAGTTGCGACGTCCATGGCGGTGTGCTCCGGTAAAGGGTGAAAAGACGCTCGTTGATATCCATATTAGAGCGGTGCCTTTGTGTCATGATGGGGGCGCAGTTATCAGCGGCGTTTAGGCCGAGTGGGCGTGATTTGTGAAGCCAAGACCGATTTTGCTGTTATTTTTGTTCGCGTTGATGGCGTTTCTCGCCTGGCGCAATGAACAGATTACGTTTCTGAATGGCGGCCAGCTGGCGGTCAGGCAGGACGGGGCGAGCGTGGTATTAACCTGGCGCTCCGGCGTCGACGCGCCCATGGCGAAGCAGATTAGCGAGGCCTATAGTGCGTGGGCGGGCGGTACGGGACATTTCATTATTGATCTGAATTCGCCTGGCGGTGCCCTCAGCGAGGGGCGCGCGGTGATTGAGGTGATCGACCGGATGAAGCGCACCCACCGGGTGGACACCCGCGTCGGGCCGGGGCGCAAATGCCTGTCCATGTGTGTGCCGATATTCCTGCAGGGCGAAACGCGCACCGCCGCGGCGAATGCACGCTTCATGTTTCACGAACCAACCAGCCGGGACGCGATCACGGGGGAGGTTGTTGATGCCCCGGCGTTTGAGCAGCGCATGATAAGCGAGCGATTTTTCAACCGCTATTTCGTGAACTCGCCAATGGACCCGGCATGGGCAGCGGATCTGCGGCGCAAATGGCGCGGGCGTGATGTCTGGAAGTCTGGCCGCGATCTGGTGCGGGAAGGCTCAAACATCATCACTGATCTGGAATAGACGGCCCTCGAAAAACGAAAGCACCAGCGCGCTTTTCGCGCTTTTCGCAAATGGCGCGCTTTACGCACCTATACGGAAAAACTCGTGCCGCACCCGCAGCTCGCCGTCGCAAGGGGATTGTTGATCCGGAAGGCTGCCCCGATCAGCTCATCGGCAAAGTCAATTTCCGCGCCCTTCATATATTCAGAGGAAATCTCATCGACGAGGACGGTCACCCCGGCCTTTTGCAGCACGATATCATCATCGCCGCGCTGCGTGGTGATCTGGAAGTCGTACTGAAAGCCGGAACACCCGCCGCCATTGACCGCAACGCGCAGCATCGCGCCGTCCGCTTCCGATTCCAGGATCTTGGCAATGCGGCTGGCCGCCCGGTCCGAAACGGTGATCCCCGGATTTTCAACGCCAGCATCGTCGCGCGTGATGGTCTCGGCTTTTGCGCTTTCGCTCGGGGCGGTCTCGTTCATGGCGAACAT
>SHAI01000096.1 GCA_004213235.1 Parvularculaceae bacterium | reverse complement strand
GATCAGCTTCGCAGTGCAACAAACTAGAATCATAGAGCTGGTGCTTCGCTTTAAAAACGGTCTTGGCGAGCGATAGTGGAAGCGCAAGATTGGAGCCGCGAGAGAAGCCCACCAGAAAAGCACGCTTCGGCTCTATCGGCGTCATCACGCTTACCGGTAGCCAGACATAAACCAGATTTAAAGCCGAAGAAGCATTTCAAAATGCAGCTATAGCCAACGCTCGGCCCTCATTTCCCGGAACTAAAGCCCCGGTGCCTCGCCTGCTTTTCTGCGCCAAATATCCGATAAGCAATTGGGTTTTTGTGTTTTGTCTTTGGCGCAACGCGGTTCATCCGCGCCGCTTCGATAGATGCGACCTTTTGCTGCTTTCGCCGCGAAGTAGAAATATCCCCGACCGTAAACGCGCCATCCACTGGATCATACTTGTAAAGACTAAAAACCAGGTGTTCAAACCTGCTCTTGATAATATGTCGCCACCAGCTTTTTCTGGCGATTTCGTTTACGATCTGAAATCCGTACTCGGGTGCATTCTTTACGCCATTTGTATTGATTATAGGCGCGATACTGAAAATCAGTGCTGTTTCAATGTCCTTTGTCACGCCTTGATGATGGCTATCATCACAGTGCCAGCGGGTAAGCACTTCCCCGAGCCAATACTCATTTAACAGCCCGGAGATTTTATAGTGGGAACTTTCACCAGCCTGCGATGGATCGATATGCTTTTGTAGCCGACCAGCGACATCGCCCTCGCTATCTTTTGAATTGAGCCCAATATATAAAGGCCGTGAGTTTGCAATCGACAGCATTTTCCAGCGACCAAGGGCCATATATAGTCGGACTCTGTCATTCGTTGACAAATCCGAAGCCGCTTTTTCCCAGGCGCGTTTGCTTCGGTAAGGGCCGTGCCATTTAACCCATGCTGAGAAATTTTCCATACTGACCACGTGCGCCCCGAATATGCGTATCGCAAGCCCCGTCATTTACAGGGAATTTTTAAGAATGCCGACAAAGTATCAGATTATGTATTATTAATTCGCCGGTCAAATGGGCTTGTGCTATCGAGGGCTCTATTGACCAAACGTCTGTGCGTCAGAATGATAGCACGGTGATATATCTCTTTATTTTCGGGGCTAATCGGCTAAAGGTAGGCTCTCACGGATTAACCTGCGCTGGCTAGGAATTGCGCCTTTCACCACTATAAAATTAATCTGCCTACAGGATATTTTATAGCTTGGCACCTGACACGGGATGAATTGACATGCTGTTCCCTTCACCGCTCCAGCCAGGCGTTTTGCTGCGTCGATATAAGCGCTTTCTGGCCGATATCCGTTTGGACACCGGCGAAGAACTCACCGCGCATTGTCCAAATCCCGGATCAATGATGGGCGTTGCCCCGACGGGCGCGCGCGCCTGGGTCTCGCGCAGCCCATCAAAAACGAGAAAACTCCCCTTCACATTCGAGTTGATCGAGATTGACGGCGCGCTGGTCGCCATCAACACGCACAACCCGAATAAAATAGCCGAAGAAGCGATTTCGCTCGGCGCTATCCCGGAATTGACCGGATATGAAACCCTGCGCCGTGAGGTGAAGTACGGCGAAAACAGTCGCATCGACATCCTGCTTGAGGGCGGGCGGCGCAACGCCCCGGCCTATGTTGAAATCAAGAATGTCCACCTGATGCGCCAAACTGGACTGGCGGAATTTCCAGATTGCGTGACAACCCGTGGCACAAAGCATCTCGAAGAGCTAAGCCGCCAGGCCAAAAACGGCGCTCGGGCCGTGATGCTCTACATTGTACAACGCGGGGATTGTCACAAATTTGCACCTGCCGCGGATCTTGATCCCGCCTATGCTGCGGCTTTGCATACTGCGAGGGCAAGCGGGGTTGAAACACTGTGTTATGATTGTGAAATTACAACTTCGGAAGTGCGCCTTAGAAAGGCTCTACCAATAGACTTTCCGGCGTAAGAGCCGGTCACCTGAACCGAGAGACGACAATTGATGCAATATGCCATAGACGCGACAGATGAAACGCCAGTGCGAAGCGGTGACATCCGGATTCATCAACCAGAAGATTTCGACGGCATGAAAAAGGCTGGCGCTTTATCTGCGTCATGCCTGGATATGCTCACAGATTACGTGGCACCTGGTATAACCACCGCGCAAATCGATGCGCGCGTCCGGGAATTTGTCCTAGACAGCGGGGCGGTGTCGGCAACCATTGGATATCGCGGATATCGACACGCCACCTGCATTTCCCTCAATCATGTTATTTGCCACGGCATCCCGTCGGAAAAGGTTTTGAAAAACGGCGACATCATGAACATTGACGTCACTGTCATTGTTGACGGTTGGCACGGCGACACGAGCCGCATGTTCTTCGCAGGTGAACCCAAAGTGAAAGCGCGTCGCTTGGTTGAAACGACCTATGACGCGATGATGGCGGGGATTAATGTCGTAAAACCGGGCGCGACATTGCGGGACATTGGCGCAGCGATTCAGAAAATTGCCGAAGGGGCCGGATTTTCCGTTGTTAGGGATTTTTGCGGGCATGGCGTTGGCCGACTTTTTCATGATGCCCCCAACGTCGTACACTATGCGGAATATCGTGATCGTTTTGCTGGTGTCCAAAGAGCCCCGTTGACGGAACTCAAAGAAGGTATGTTCTTCACCATCGAACCCATGATCAACGAAGGCAAGCCGGATGTTCGCATGATGAAGGATGGATGGACCGCCGTGACGCGGGATAAATCTCTTTCGGCCCAGTTTGAGCATTCAATCGGTGTGACAAAAAATGGCTGCGAGATTTTTACAAAGTCTCCAAAAGATCTGGACCGTCCTCCCTATGCGCCAGCTAAATGATTTTACGGGCTTTATAGCCAAGGCTGTTTCGCCATCGCGTCGGGAAAAAGGTCCGTATGCTTTGTCATCGGATGTTGATTCAGACTTGTCATCGCCGCGGTGCCGATCATGATGGCAATTCCCCGTGAGCAGACGAACGCGCCCTTCGTTACTGCACCATTTTCAGACGGTGCCGCCTCCGCCGTATCGGTCGTGCGCCGAGATCTAGTGCAGAACTGTCATGACAACGGATAGCGCCAACAAAGCGCCGCCCTCAGGCGCAGCAAATGATCACCGGGCCGGGCACCGCGAGCGACTTCGCGAACGGTTTGGAAAGGTTGGCACTTCCGGCGTCCAGGATTACGAGCTTCTGGAATTGATCCTTTTTCGGGCCATCCCAAGGCGGGACGTCAAACCTCTTGCCAAAGATTTGTTGGCATATTTTGGTGGGTTCGCCGAAGTGATTAGCGCCCCCATGAGCAGGCTAAAGGAAGTAAAGGGCGTGTCTGACGCCGTAGCGATGGAGATCAAGATAGTCCATGCGACGGCGATCAAACTAACCCGCGAACGGGTCATGAACCGGCCCGTAATTAGTTCGTGGGACGATCTTCTATCCTATTGCCGCGCTGCCATGGCTGACAAATCAATCGAGGAATTTAGAATTTTATTCCTTGATCGGAAAAACAAACTGATCGCCGATGAGGTGCAAAACCAGGGCACCGTCGATCACACACCGGTTTACCCGCGCGAAGTGGTCAAGCGCGCCCTGGAATTATCCGCCTCGGCGATTATTCTTGTGCACAATCACCCTTCGGGCGACCCTACCCCGTCACGGGCGGATATCGAGATGACGGCGCAAATCGTGAAGGCGGCAAAAGCGCTGCAGATTTCCGTCCACGACCATCTGATCATCGGCCACAAAAGCGAGGCGAGTTTCCGCGCATTACAACTCTTGTGAGCTGATCACATTGCACCATCGCCATAGATCGCCACTTCCGCCGAACTGTCAGCCTGCTTCACGCCGCGAAACATGCCCTTTGAGTTAAACTGCATTGTGAACGTTCCGTCTGGCCCCAGTACGATTACACCGCCATTGCCGCCGGCGGATTGGAGGCGGTTATGAATGACGTCACGGGCGGCGGCCGCCACGTCCTTTCCAGCATATTCCACCTGTGCACAAATATCCCGCGCCACGGTCAAGCGGATGAAATATTCCCCCCAGCCGGTGGATGACACAGCGCAAGAAGCATTGTCTGCATAGGTGCCCGCGCCAATGATCGGCACATCGCCAACACGGCCATAACGCTTCATCATCATCCCGCCAGTCGACGTCGCCGCGGCGAGATTTCCCTCAGCATCAAGTGCAACCGCCCCGACAGTGCCGTATTTCTCCTCCCGCGCTCGCTGCGTCTGTTTCGATTTTTTCTCCGCAGCCAATCGGTCTTTAAACTGCTGCCAACGATGCTCCGTTTTAAAGTATTTACGCGGGACAAATTCTAGTTCCTGGGTTTTTGCAAATTTCTCTGCGCCATCACCAATGAACATGACGTGCTCGGATTTTTCCATGACGGCGCGGGCAAGTTTGACCGGGTTTTTAACACGCGTGACGCCGGCTATTGCGCCTGTGTTAAGCGTTGCGCCGTCCATAATCGAGGCGTCCAATTCATTATCACCGTCCCGGGTAAATACTGCGCCGCGCCCGGCATTAAACAGGGGTGAATCTTCCAGAATGATAATCGCCGCTTCGACCGCTTCAACGGCGCTCCCGCCTGTCTCCAACACCGCATAGCCCGCATCGAGCGCAGCGACTAAAGCAGCCTTGAATGCGCGCTCCTCTTCCGGCGTGTAGCGTCCCTCTTCCATCGCGCCGGCACCACCATGCACCAAAACCGTCAGTGGCGGAACGTTGTCGCTGGATTGCGCCGCCGCGCTTTCAATGCCGATAAGCCCGAAAGCGACAACCAATATTCCCGTAACACACCGCTTGATGCCAGCCACCATTGCGCACTCCCTTTGCGACAAGGAAAGGTGACTCATTTCATATTCCGGAGCAAATAGGAAAATCAGTGACGTTAATAGCCACTTTGTTGTGAACACCACTGGCCGACAATGCGATCGAGAAAGTCATTTTCCTCTGGCTCCATCGACCAACCATCGCTGAAATTAATGGTCCGACCGCTTGGAATTGACTGCCTCGGCAATCCATCAAATCGAATGACCGAAGCGATGGACACCGCCTCCCCCATAGCGACCGCTTCCCCCATAGCCAAAGACGGCAATCCTGAAAGCAGGCCGGTTGCGGCATCAGGCACAACCGCGCGCAGTGCCTCCTGATCCGCCTGGCCAGCCAACCTCATCGCGAAAATTGTGTTACACTGCGATAATATCACCGGATTTATGTCGGCCGGCCGCTGGGAAACACAAAGCAACGAAACCCCGATTTTCCGCCCCTCTTGGACGATTCTCTCAAGCGTACGCGGCAGAGGGGGAAATATATTTTCTTCGCGCGCCGGAATAAAACTATGCGCCCCCTCGATAACCAGAGAGATTGGCACCGCCCCCTTACTCCATTGACCAAACTGAAGGGCTAGCCTTGAAATAACCGATACAATGATTTGCGACGCTTCAGGCTGCATCCGAGCAAGCTCGATGATACAGACCGGCGCATCATCGACAGGAACCCTGAAAAACTGACCAAGGAAATTCGTCAAATCTTCTTGCACACTGAGCCCGTTGAATAGAAACGCGTAACGCGCATCAGTGCTGATTTGTGATAAACGGATGCGGAGCTGCCTTAATGACCGCGTAGCGCTGGACGTTTCCATTCCGCCGATCGCTTTATCGATAAGTGCCAGCAGATCAGAAAACCGATATGGTGATGGTGTATCGGCGTTGACTGCATTTACCTCTGCGCGCCCATCTCCCCCAAGTCTCAATGAAGGCCGGATTGCCGACGCAGTCAATTTACGCGCCTTCTGGATAAGCTGCCTTAATATCTCGATCTCTTCAGCAAAGTCAGGCCGGTCAGAATAAAGAATTTCGATCAGCTCATCGAATGTCAAAAGCCAGTATGGAAGACTCAAATTCTCATGATCAAAGACGACCGCGCGCGCGCCAAAACAATTCGAATATTCATTGTATTGATCAAAAACAACAAAATGCGCGTGCGGGTATTTCGTTAAAACAGAGTTCACAATAAGCGCCGTGGCAGAGGACTTGCCCATACCGGCGGCTCCGACAATCGCACAATGTCCTGCAAAAAGCTCGTTCACGCCAAGACTCGCGGGTATGCTCAGGTCATGTTTGACCACACCAACCTGCACTGCTGCGCCCTTGTGCGCGCGATACAACGCGTTCAGTTCTTTCTGTGAAGATATAATAACTTTATCGCCAAGACTTGGATAAACGGACACGCCGCGCTGAAAACGACTTGGTGCCTGGGCACTAGGTTTTGAAAACTCCCCAAGCAAATGCATCTCAATCAGCGCTGGCTCCCCGGCGTCTCGTACAAATGGCCCACTAATTGAGGAAATCATGCCCATGATGATATGGGTACCAACGTCAATTGTAAGCATTGTGCCGATTTGCGGCTTAATGCTGTGTGCCTCGACCGTCAGGCCATTGGCCGCTACGAGAACGCACGCGCCATCGACGGATACGACACAGCCGACCAATTGGCGAGGCTGCGATGCGTCTCGCCGGAGGTTCACCTGATCATTATATTGTACCGTTGCCGCTTGATGTTCTGTCATGGGAGAAGCCTTGTTTTTCCCTAAGCTCAATTACAATATTTATAAGAGTGTAGCGCTTTGTGCTGGCGGAAGAACAAGGTGCACCAGGAGCCCCTTTCCTGCGCGACTGAGAAAGGTCAGCTCACCATTTTGGTATTCCATGAGTGTTTTTGCCAAAGCGATGGCTGCTGCGGCGCTTGCCCCCTGCCCCCGCAATAATCTACCGACACCAGCACCGCGATCCGCCACAAGGGCTAGTGCCGCAGTGACGTCTTCATCGCAGATGTGCTCACCGAAATCTCTTATCGAAAACTCAGCACAATGATGTTCGTCATAGCTCGCACGCATAACGACTTCACAACTATTTTGAGAACGCTCAATACACGCATCAATAAGGGTATCCAACACCAGGCTAGTTATGCTTTTATCGGCATACCCTATTATTTTGGGTGCCCTTGTTTTGTTCGTAACGCGCACACCGCAACGGCCTTCAGTACGCCCGCCAGCACGTGCCAGCCTTAGTGCCGCTTTTTCGCACGCCGAAGCCGTGATTGCCGCTAAATCCATATTTTCAGGTTCGGCCGAAAATTGACCGAGATCCCGGGCGGCGGTATCAATCATCGTGCCGATCAAGCGCTCCAGACCATCACACGCCGCCAGAATGCAATCGGCGTATTCAGCCCGCCTGGCCTCATCGAGACCGAATTTTTCCGCATCACGGAGCATGACCGCAAAGCCATTAATTGCATTAAACGGTGTGCGAAGCGCATGCGCGGCTGCTAATATCGACTGCGCCGACCCGTCCTGATTCTCGCTTCGTGTTGACTGCGCACCGTCTGGAAAAATCGACGGAGCCGGTCTGTTATCATCCGGCTTAAGGTAAAGCGCCTGATATCTCTCAGTTAACGAAGTATCGCCGCGTTTCTGACCGGGGTGCTGTGGCATAGGTTGGCTCCATTGCCCCAAATACCACTGCAAACACTAAGGCCTTGTTAACCCAATCCCCGATTCAGGCTACACGCTGCTTCTATCGTGAATTGTAGCGGCGGATTTGCCCGGCGGCGCGAAGAAAAGAACCTTATCGCCAGGAGCTGGGGCAATGGTGGCTTCCTGGGAAGCAAAAAATAGCTGCCCCCGCCGCAGCACGCAGATAATCTCAACATTTTCATCGACATCTGCAGCGAAAGTCTCCGCTGAATATTCGTCCGTGATCTCAGCCACCTGAAACGCCCAACGTTCAAATTGACGACGCAATAACTCGTCAAGCGGCGTTCCGCCGTGCAGCAATGTTCGCCCTTGCAGCTTATAAGACAGGGCGCGCCGGTCCTCATCGTCCTTACCGCGCGCATTCACCTGAAAAATCGCCGCCCGCCCCATCTCCGGCGCAAGGTCGGTGCAGACTAACGCATTGTGGGATTCGTTCGCGGACAGGGCTAGCAAATGACCATATGCATTGAGATCAACATGGTGCTCGGTAACTTCGGACAGGATTTCACCGTAGTAAGCCGGAACATTTGCCTGGCGCGCGGGACGCAGCCGACGCCAACTCGCATCAGCAACTAATACCGGGACACCAAGATCGGAAAGTTGTTTTGCAAGCGCTACCGACCACGTCGATGCGCCGCTGATCAAAACCCCTGGCCGACTGCTCGACGCGAGCCCCAAAACCTTGGCTAACGGGCCGATGGAAAACCCATGCAGGATCACGGTTGCAAACACCATCGCAAAGGCAAGCGGAATCATTTTCTCCGCAGATGCCAGATAAACTGTAAGGTCCGCGACCACCGCCGCTCCGTCCGCCCCCGCCATAGCTTCGGTCAAGCTTACCGCGAGCGCGACACCAAAGAAGGAAGACACAGCAACAGCAACAATCCCGCGAGGCGCGATCCACCCGACCAGCAAACGCTCCCGCCAGGGTAAACCCGCACCAAGTGTCGATAGCCAAACAGTCGCCGGGCGAACGATCAGTAACATAACGGCAAGAAACGCATAAGCGCGCCCATCCAAAGCTACAAATTCAGCCCAGGTGAGATTCGCCGTAAGGATGACAAAAACACCAGACACCAAAAGAACGGTGATGTTCTCTTTGAACAGTCGCAGCTCATTAATGCTCGCAAGCCGGGAGTTCGCCAGGGTAACGCCCATGACCGTCACCGCGACCAAGCCACCTTCTTCCTGCAACAGGTTTGCGATCTCAAAACAAATCAGCACAGAGACGAGCAAAACCGGTGGTTTTAAATATTCCGGCACCCATCCACGCCGAAATGCCGCAGCGACGCCGCGCGCCACCAGAAAACCAAAACCAGCGTCCAGTAGTGCTGCCAAAACCAGTGACGCAATGATCTGAGACGCACTATCAGCGTGCCCAGCACCAATATTGAATACCGCAATTTCATAAGCGAGTACAGCAAACAGTGCACCGAGCGGATCGTTTACAATACCTTCCCATTTCAGCAATTTCGC
>SHAI01000095.1 GCA_004213235.1 Parvularculaceae bacterium | reverse complement strand
CCGCGCACGGTGTGGGGATATTCGATAGTCCTGCGGTGTTATTGGATTGTGAAATCAGCACATGCGCGTTTTATGGTGTCCTGATTGATAGTCAGGAGATGGTGACAGTCGAGCGATCGACGATCATGGATATTGGTAACAACGGTATCCGTGTGGAGCGGGCAAAGAAAGAATGGTGCCAAGTACGCATTGCGGGGAACAAAATATCACGGATCCGTGCAGATTGGGGGGGTGAGGGACCCAACGGGAACGGTGTTTCTGTGTGGCGCGCGCATGGGGTAACAGTTGAAGGCAATCGTATTGAGCAATGCCGATTTTCTGCAATGCGCACCGCGGAGGGGGACGCCTGTCATATGATTAATAATCAATGTACAGATCTTGGTGAAACGGCAATCTATATGGAGTTTGGTGCGTCCGGTGCAATCGTCCAGGGTAATCGCATCGAACGTACCGGGTATCAGGGGATAGCGCTTACAAACTGGAATTTTGGGGGGAGACATGGGATCTGTTCCGGCAACTTCCTGAAAGATATCGGTACGGTTGCGATAACCGTTGAGGCACAATCCATTGTGCAGGCGAATATCATTGAAGGGGCGGACAGGGGAATCATTGTTGGTACTGGACCGTATCAGGATGATGTCCTGATTGTTGGAAACATGATCCTAGATACGAATGATCGTAAGCGCCTTGAAAACGGCATTCTCGTTTCATCGGACATCGGTGCTGGCGCGGCGCAGGTCAGTAATAACCATATTAAGGGTGCACGCTCGGAGCCGGTCTATGGGCATGACCGATGGACGCCAGTTAAGCTGAAAGAAAATATCTCCGTGTCGAATAATTCAGCCGCTGACTGATGATTATATGCTTTCGGGCACCAACCGTTAGCAAGAAGCAGCGACTGTTTACGAAGGGATTTAAATATTGAGGCCGACAGAAATGCGGTTGGTGTGGGGCTGCCCGCGTTAAAGCCGTGACCAAGCCCATCGCGGCGAGTGTCCGCCCAATGTCTTCCTCACATTGAGGTAAGTAGGTCAAGGGCTGAGCCGTTTGTCCGATCTGCTTCTGGCGGGCCAAACTGAATATGACAATCAGGTCGCTCGGGAATTTGCGTCACGGACGGTTTTTGGTGAATCATATTTTACTTACTTAAGCGGCACGGTAACCGAAAATACATGATGCATGGATCTTTATGGACCTGGGGTACCTGGGTCCGCGGCAATAGACGCCTCGTGCGCCTCCAAGGCTTCATATAGCGGGAACTCTACCCAAGTATCATCTAAATAGTTCAGCTCAGGAACTTCTTCTTTTGGATCAATTATGAGATTGTATATGGATGGGTATGCCATGTCTTGAATAGCATAGGTTTTGTCATCCATCTCTTTAATAAGTATCTTCCAGTTGCGCCATTTCGCACCAAATAAAAGGTTCCCGATATAGATCATGACTGTCTCGCGTGCTGATTTATTTGTTTCTCCCAAAAGGAATTCAGACTGATCTACGCCGTCCATTTCTCGGTCCGTGGGGATTTTACCCCCGACAAACGTCGCTAGCGTTGGGAATATATCTATCTGGTGGATTATTTCATTTGATACCCGGCCAGCAGGAATCACTCCCGGCCATCGTATCAAAAAGGGCACGCGTAAGGACCCTTCGTATGGAGAAAACATGCTAGCCCGCCATGGGCCGGTAAAGCCAAAAGACCTAGGCACACCCTCGCGACCATTGTCCGACGTGAAAATAAAGATTGTGTCATCCTTCAGACCAAGATCATCAATGGTCTTCAGTAACGCGCCAACATATGAGTCTGTTTGCGCCAAAACGTCCGCGAATGCGCCGTTTCTTGTAGTGCCTTTGAAATCAGGGTCAGCGTCCACCGGTTCGTGAGTTTGCGTATACGGAATATATAGAAAGAATGGCTTTTGTTTCTTTGCCCTCTTTTTCATGTAGCTAATTGCCCGTTTGGTGAGCTCACCGTCAATTGATGCCTTCTTAGCCCGATCAAGAATTGCGCCTTCTTTCGGTTTCTCGCCGCGTTTGGCGGACAGAATGCGCGTAAACACGACGCCTTCATGCACCATGTCGGTGGGAAAACTATCGCTGTCCGGCCAGAATGCACGGTCAGTCGAACGCGGCACCCCATACCATTCATCAAATCCCTGATTGACAGGAAAACGACCTTCGGTGTCACCCAAGTGCCATTTGCCGAACATTCCGGTGGCATAGCCGGCGTCAGTCAACATTTCGGCAAGGGTAATTTCCCATTTTGTTATGCCATACCAAACCCCTCGAGGCGGTCCTTCAGGCGTTTGCCGTGTCCGAATGCCATACCGCCCGGTCATCAGTGCCGAGCGAGATGGAGTACATTCCGCTTCTACATTAAAGTTTGTAGACTGAAAACCTTCCTTTGCAAGGCTGTCTATATTTGGTGTCGGTGCACCGCGTAGTTCTCCTCCGCCGTAAACGCCGACTTCGCCATAACCAAAATTATCCATCACGACTAGGACGATATTTGGTTGTTTGGTATTAGTAGACGAAGCTAGAACGGTAGAAGGTATTGCAAAAAAAGATGCCGCTACCAAAAGTAGTCTGCTAATCATATTCTTGCCTCGCATGAAATAAGTTATCCGAATCTGACCGGATCTACGACATGGGTTGTGCTGAAATAGATACAAAATTGTACAACCAGATTGGTTTTGGTCAAGTTATTCCATTTTGCTTAATATACTGAACGTGTCCAGGTTTGATGCCGCTGCAATTGCTCAGTTGCGCGGCCTCGGTGTCGCGGCGTGTCCGCCAAGAGTTTTCCTGAAACTCTGTCTTGATAGTTTTGAATAAGATCTCCGCAGCAGCGTTGTTATAACACTTATCTTTCCCGCTCATTGACACTTGGATGCCTTGCTGGCGCAGGATTTACGATTAGTCGCAGGAAAATGTGCGTACAGGAATTGTAGGAAGGCAGGCCAGTCCTCTTCGACAACACCATGGGTGCCGGGACGGAGCCAGAACGCAAGTTCTGCCGCTGGTTCGAACTCGTTCAACCGGCCAACGTTCAGGCCGGTGGCACCGTAAAGAGCATAAGCGGGCTGCGCGCCTTTGGCGGCGCGAAACGCACCATTGGGGTCCGACCAGACGTCGCGCCTTGCATTGCCGAGGAAAACCGGGCGCGGCGCGATAAGGGCCAGCAGCATGTGCTGATCGAGATCCGGGCGCGGCCCCTTGCCATCGGACGCGTCGATAAAGTCTGCATACCCAGGTGCAAACCAGTGGGGGTAATTTTTGATGATGCCGCGAACGCTCTCACCTGGTTTATTCCAATTCAGCGATGCACCGCCCGTGCCCGACTGGTGGGCGATGACCCCGTCAATCTGCGGAAAAAATGCCGCGGCAACGAGAGCAGCTTTGGCATATCTCGAATGCCCCCAGGCGATGACCGCATCCGCGTTTATGCGTGGGTCGCGTTCGACAGCTTCAGCGACACGGGCATAAAGCCATCCCCAGGCCCCAATGGCACCCCAGCGGGTTTTTGTCTCATCATTGCTTTTTGCAAATTCGCGCAATGTGGCAAGGCCTGCCGTGCTGTCATCGGGTACGAATGCATACTGATCAATAATGGCAATGCCATAGCCGGACGCCAGAATGTCTTCAACCGGGGGGGTACAGATAAACCGTCCAAAGACATAAGTCGCAATTGCGCCGAAAATACCGCCCGAGCCTGCGTCATCGTCAGGATCTGTCATGGCGGGGTGTTGCAAGGTCGACCGTGCCGGGCAGAATGATTGTATCAGGATTATGGGGTGTGGTCCCGGCCGGTTATGCGGGATAAGGACGTGCACCTGCATTGGACCGCTGGAAAACGCCGCTTCGGCAAACTCTCCGCGTACATTGAGGGTCCATTTTTCAAGGGTCCCCGCGCCGCTGAACGCAGCTGCATCCAGGACGCGTTTTTCAAGAACAGCGGTTTGGCCATTGCTCGGCATAATGCCGTAAATGGCTTCTTGCAGGCGGCGTTGCAGGTCAGGCCGCGATTCAGATTCCCACGCATGTACTGCCTGGGGCCCGGATGGGATGGCCAATGGCGGTCGTGCGGTCTCTTTCCCGCTGGGATCAAGGTCTGCCCAGGCGGCGGTAATCTCAACGCATCCCGAAAGCGCAGACATTGCAAGCCAGATGAACAACAGGTGACGGGGCATCCGGGCGCTCCTTCCAAAACGACCTTTGCGCATTTTGCCCGGCTGGTGCGGGAATGCAATGCGCCGCTTGCCCTACTAAGCGAAGAGGGGATTGGTCTCGAATTTGGTTAGGTGTCGGCCAGACGGCTGAACTGCAAATAGGCGGGCGGGCGCCCTTCGCGCAGTGCTTTTGCCTCATAGCGCGTCTGTGGCCAGTCATCGGGCCGTACACGCCAGTGGTCGGCTTTGCTGGCCATCCACTCAAAAGCGGGCGCGTCTTGCGCGTGCATCAACGTCCAGCGCACATAGTCCGGAATATCCGACGCCACCCGCAACATGCCACCTGGCTGGATCAGCCGCGTTGCCTCGGCAAAAAACCAGGGCGAAATCATGCGCCGTTTGAAATGCCTTTTCTTCGGCCAGGGATCGGGGTGCAGGACAAAGATCCGCTCCAGCGTTCCATCCGGCAGTGCTTCCATCAGCGGGCGTGCGTCCCCGTGTAAGATCCGGACATTTGTCAGTTTGTGTTCATCCACGAGCGACAGGAGTTTGCCAACGCCATCAATAAACGGCTCAGCGCCGATCATCATGACATCGCGATGGCGTGCGGCCTGCCATGCCAAATGCTCCCCGCCACCAAAGCCCACTTCTAACCAGGGCGATTTCGAACCCGATACCAGATTTGCGATGTCGATCTTTCCGCTATCGGGCAATGTGATCGAGATATTTGGCAACAGGTCTTCATAAAGGCGCGCCAGGCGCGGTTTGAATCCCTTGCCCTGTCGACGACCATAGACTTTCGGTATGTAGCGCGGTGATGACATGACGTCGTCATAGCGTATTTGCACCAAAGTGCGACGTAATTTGTGCTGGCAATTTATCATTCACACGCGCGCCTTTGTCTTACCCCCTGCCGATGAAGCATGGGAAACCGGCGTATATTTGCAGTGACAATGGCCCTGGGTTTATCGCCGAGGCGCTGCGTGAGTGATGCATCGAGCTTGGAACCAAGCCCCTACACATAGCGCCCGCCGCTCCATGGGAGACCCGCTATAACCAGTGGTTCCACGTCCGACTGCGCAACGAACTCCCCAATGAGGATGTATTTACGAGGCTCACTGACGCTCGCTAAACTTAAAACCATGAGGTATTTAGCACCAGGATTCTCTAAATAATCGCGGGAGCCAAAGGGCTCACACCACACGGTCGGTTACTTTAACCTCTGGCAAACGAAAAGTATCTAGTATAGGTTGTTATGTGAGCCATTAACAACCTAAGGTATTTTTATGTCAGTGCCCCCTCAAAACCTGGCCGGGTCTGCAAACGATGAAGTTGCCCTTGAAACTGCGGGCGTGTCGTCAGAAACGCGCTTGACGGATTTGGAAAGTGCGGTGGTTACGACGATTGCGCAGCTGGAATATCTGCAACACGACATCGACAACCGATTAAATCAACAACTGCAAAGTCTTTATCGCCTGGCTACGGTGATCGAAGAACAAACCCGGGTGGTTCATACGCTCATGGTGCAAGCTGGTAGCCCCGATACGGAGCCTTTGAGCTCGGAGCCATTCGAGCCCCAGGCTGAGGCTGCGTCGAGCAGGCATGACGACGACAGTCACGTTATAGGAGCAATCATGCCGAGCTTATCTGAGGCCGCCCCGAACCCATTCCGTGATCGCCTAAATGTGGACGATCACGATTTGTAGGTTCATATCAGCTGAGGCGCTGCGGCCTTCACGGCTTCCGAAACATAGGCGTCAAAAATCCTGAAATTTTCAACGAACATCGCGGCCAGCTTCGCTGCCTGCGCATCATAGGCCACCGGGTCTTGCCAGGTGCTGCGCGGATCAAGAATGTGCGCATCGACACCCGCAACCTCGGTCGGCACATCAAACCCGAAGATCGGATGTTTTGCTAATGGTGCCTGGTTCAACGAACCGTCAAGCGCTGCGGCAAGAAGGGCGCGGGTTGCCTTGATCGGCATGCGCGAACCAACACCGTGCGGACCACCTGTCCATCCGGTGTTCACGAGCCAGCACGCCGCACCATGTTGGTCGATCAACTCGCCCAATAGCGCGCCATATTCCGATGGATGACGCGGCATAAACGGCGCGCCGAAGCATGTTGAAAATGTTGCTTGTGGCTCCGTGACACCTTTTTCCGTGCCGGCGACCTTTGCTGTATAGCCTGACAGGAATTGATACATTGCCTGTTCTGCGGAGAGCTTTGCAATCGGCGGCATGACGCCGAAGGCATCACATGTCAGCATAATGATGTTTTTCGGGTGCGGTGCACGCCCATCCAGGCTGGCATTCGGAATATAATTGATGGGATAGGCCCCGCGAGTATTCTCCGTTAGCGACGCGTCATCAAAATCAAGCGTGCGTGTCGCCGGGTCCATGATGACATTTTCCAGCACGGTCGCGAACTTTGATGTTGTGGCAAAAATTTCCGGCTCAGCTTCCGGCGATAGCCGGATCATTTTCGCGTAACAGCCACCTTCAAAATTGAACAGGCCGTTTTCTGACCATCCGTGTTCATCATCACCAATCAGTGTACGGTTTGGATCAGCAGAAAGTGTCGTCTTGCCAGTACCCGAAAGGCCGAAAAAGATTGCTGAGTCATTGTTCTGTCCGACATTCACGGAGCAATGCATGGGCATCACCCGTTTTTCCGGCAAGAGGAAGTTCAGGATCGTGAACACCGATTTTTTCATTTCACCGGCATAGGAGGTGCCGGCAATCAGTACCACGCGGCGTTCAAAATCGACGGCGATCACGGTGCCCGTGCGGCTGCCATGGCGGTCAGGATCGGCGCTAAAACCAGGCAGATCTATAATACGAAAATCCGGTTCCCCGCCGGTGTCGAGCAATCGTCCTTCGAATGGTGGGCGCACCAAAAGATGTTGAATGAAAAGGCTATGCCATGCGAATTCGGTGAAGACACGCACATTGATCGCGTGATCCTTGTCGGTCCCGCCCTTCAAGTCCTGTGCGTAAATCTCGCGGGTGCCAGCATAGGCAAGCATATCATCATAGAGCGTATCAAACTGGTCCGGCGTGATGGCTTTATTGGCGTCCCACCAGATTTTGTCGCGTATGATATCGTGATCAACAATGAATTTGTCTTGGGCAGATCGGCCTGTGTGTTCACCGGTGCGCACAACAAGCGCGCCGCCGGCAGCGATTTGTCCTTCGTTGTCAGAAACTGCGTGCTCGAATAAAGCTGCGGCAGTAAGGTTGCGCCGCGTCACTGGTGCGGCGTCCTCAAAACACGATATCGCGTCGGCCGTACCGACGACACTGATGCTCATAATAAAGGCCCTCCCAAGCCATACCTAACAAGTTGCTGACAATTGCCGACAATATCCGGGCAGATCTCAGCTTCGTTCATACTGCGGAAGAACCGTCACTGCGGGCAGATGTCAACTCAGCAAACGATAATTTACTGCATTCGGTGGATTTCGCCAATTGGCGGGCATGTTCACCCTGAGAAGTTAACCAGCGGCACTGAAGCAGTGGACGCGCGCAAGAAGGACGTTTTTACGGATTGGTTCAATTTTGGCGCAAGGGCTCGACTGCCTGGCCGGTACTTTCGCTGTTGCGCTCTAACGGTTATGCTGACCCAAGGTCGGGGGTGTCTAACACGGGCCTAGGAGAGGTGAGGTTATGTTTTTGTTGAATGAATATTGCCGTTCGATGCGCAATGGCCGCTTGGAAAACGGTGGCGGCGTGAGAAAAAGTGGTCAATCAAATCTCGGACGTTTTGCAAGGGTTGCTGTGGCCGCGGGCGCGGTAATTTTGCTGTCAGCCTGTGTCACTGCAACGCAATATGCGCCGGCGACCGCGCAAAATGGCTATGGTTTTTCTGAACAGCGGATCGAATCAAATCGTTACCGCATCATGTTTCGCGGTAATTCGTCGACAAGTCGTGAGACAGTTGAAAATTTCCTGCTCTACCGAGCGGCCGAACTCACCCTGATCAATGGGTATGACCATTTTATCGTTTTTGAAAACGACACGGAGGCGAACCGCTCCACCCAAACCACTTCCAGTTTTGGTGCGGGCTATGGGCCCTGGGGCCCGGCTTATTATGGACGCTACCGTCGCGGGTTCGGTTACGCGTTCCCCTACTATGCGTGGGGCTGGGGCTGGGGTGCGCCTGTAGACACCTATACCCGTGAGATTACGCGCTATTCTGCTGTGGCATTTGTTACAATGCACGAAGGACCAAAGCCAGCCGATGACCCGCGGGCATTTTCCGCCCGTGAAGTCGCGGACAATCTGCGCCCCCTCGTCCTGCAAGGGCGTGAAAACCCCGGGACGTAATCAATATCAATAACATACGCCAGTTTGGTGTTTGGTTCGCGGGTAGTTGTGTCTGGTGAGTGTCACACGCAATTTAAAGTCCAGGCACGATGCGGCAGACAGCCACGCTGTGCACGCGTATGCAGGCAATGTCTTCGCTTTCAGTCGGTTTTTCCGTCGTTTCAGTTTAAGGTCGCGCCAACCGGCTGATCGATATCGTGCGCGATCAAGGGGCCACTATCTGGCAAAGGGCAAATCATGCGGTGGCAAAACGCGCATTGGTATGGCGAGTGTGAGGATGAATGTTTCAACCCGTCGATAACGCGTGGTAGTTAAAAGGTAGATGCAATATGATCAGAAAAACCCTAGCCGCGTCGGGCGCGGCCCTTCTTGTGTCAATGATGGCAGCTGCCATGGCTGCTGACCAGAAAAATGATCCTTACATCTGGCTGGAGGAAATCCAGGGCGAGGATGCGCTTGATTGGGTGCGCGAACAAAACGCAAAAGGCGAGGCAGCGCTAAAAGCTGACCCGAGGTTTGACGGCATGCTCGCGGATGCCAAGGCAATTTTGACGTCAAAGGC
>SHAI01000094.1 GCA_004213235.1 Parvularculaceae bacterium | reverse complement strand
GCGTTCCCAGGTCCAGGCATCCTTTTCGTAATATGTGGCAAATGCCTTAAGGCTCACGGCTACGGGGCCAGCTCGTCCGGAAGGCCGCAACGCCATATCGATATCATAAAGCGCGCCCTCATCGGTCTGTACGGAAAGGGCCGTGATCAGGCGCCGAATTAACCGCGAGTAATAAGTAACCGCGTCTAATGGTTTATCGCCATCTGACATTGAAAGCGGGTCAGCGTTGTAGACCGCGACCAAATCGAGGTCTGAGTCTGCCGTCATTGTCCGTGCGCCAAGCCGTCCGAACCCTATGATACAAATTTCACCATTTATGGCCCCATGCTGTTTAGAAATTTCCTGCTCGCACGCATCTAGCAGAAACAATATTGCGGCTTCCGCGATCTCGGTGAACCCGCGCTCAGCTGCAGAAATGTCCAGTGCGCCAGTCACCAATTGCGCGGCAATGTGGAAGCGGGCATTTCGCGCCACACGGCGCGCAGTATTTAATTTGTCTTCAAATTCTGCATCGTCTGTTTCTTTCATCGCGCGCAAAAGGGACTGGTAAGAGGCTGGTGGGTCAGGCCATGGCGTTTCAAGAAGTGATTCAATCAGCTCACGGTGTTTTACTAGATGATGCCGTAAGAACGGGGCGATGGTCATGATTGTAATAAGGCGTTCGGCAATTTGTGGCGCGTGGGTCAACAAAGAGAAAATCTGAACGCCGTGAGGTAATTGGCCAATAAAGCCTTCAAATGCGCCGAACGCGTCATCTGGGTCGGATGCAGCGGAGAGGGTTTGCAGCAAATGCGGGGTAAGTCGGGTCAGTAATTCGCGCGCCCGGGGTGTTCGTGTCGCACGCACGCCGCCGGCGTGCCAATTGCGCAATGCGGCGCTAATCCTTTCCGCCCGCTGAAATCCCATTTCGCTCAGTGTGCATAAGGTTTCTTTATGGTCCTCAACGCCCGTAAAGCTCAAAGGCCCGGTGGTCACGCTCAGTTTGTCTTTAGGGTCGAATAGTGCGTCAAAGCACGCCTTCACGCCGGTCAAAGTCGAGGTCAAATGTGCGCGAAACGATGCAACATCATTTTCTCCAAGGAAAGCGGCCAAGCGTTCAATATCTTCGTTTTCCGACGGAATGCGATGGGTTTGTTCATCATTAATCATCTGAAGCCGGTGTTCCACACGACGCAGAAAGATGTAACTCTCGCGCAGATGTTGCGCGTCCGCTGATGAAAAATGTCCGCACGCTTCAAGTTCCGCCAGCGCGGTTAAGGTGGCTCTTTGTCTGAATTGTTCGTGTCGGCCACCAAGAATAAGTTGTCTTGTTTGTACAAGGAATTCGATATTCCGAATGCCCCCGACGCCGGTCTTTATGTCATGACCGGCAAATTCAACCTCTGCGCCGCCTTTGCTGGCGTAAAGTTGTTGAGCGATTGAATTGACATCGTCTATGGCCGCAAAGTCCAGAGAACGTCGCCACACGAAAGGGCTCAAGCGCGCAATGAAGGTCTCGCCTAGCTTTAAGTCGCCCGCGGCGGCGCGGGCCTTGATGTATGCCGCGCGTTCCCAGTTTTGTCCGTAAGCCTCATAGTAAAGCTCTGCTGCGCCAATTGAAACCGCTGCGGCGGACACGCCGGGGTCTGGTCGGAGTCGTAAGTCGGTTCTGAAAACATAACCATCCCGCGTTTGGGCCTGTAAAAGTTGGCATACCAATCTTACGGTGTTCACCGCGACCGTTCGTGCTTGTTCCGGTCCGCCGAGAGGCGTGGCTTCCGGATCAAAAAGGGCAATTAGATCTATGTCACTGGAGTAGTTTAATTCGTAGGCACCATGCTTTCCCATGGCGAGTATTGTCAGGCCGCAGTCAAGTTCCGGCTCGGTGACTGAAAGAGGGCTAAATCGACCGGCCTTCATCTGATTTTTCAGGGCCACCCGCATTGCACCATTGACCGCTGCATCAGCAAATTCCGACCAGGCGCGGGCGCAGGCCATGGTCGAGCGCGCACCGGAAATCTCGGCAAGCGCGATTGCCAGAGCGGCCTCGGCTTTTGCATCGCGCAACCGCGCCATGGCGCGCGCATCTTCTTCGTCCTGCCCCAGGGTCAGGGCCTTTGCAGATGCATTTGCCACAATTTCTTCTGTGGTCGAATTGAAAATGCTGTGGAGTATATCGGATTTTGCCGTCAAAAGACGCGACAGGTAAGGGGAGGCCCCGCCAATGCCATGCAATAGGGCTTTTACGTTTGCATCGGCGAACCCCAGATGTGGGCGGAGATTTTCGATGAGCCGGTCGGCAGCGTTTTGGTTGAAGATCCTGGGGGTCTGTTTGATCCCGTCAATGAGAACGGTCATCGGAGTACCCTTTGCTCAAAATCATTCAGTATGGATCAGCTGATCCAATGCTTCATAGGCAGGAAGGCTACCGGCCGCGACGAGATCGCGCGAAGGTGCAGGTTGGCCCAGCCGAGTCCGATAGACCCAGATATTGGTCAATACCTTCTCCACGAAATCGCGATTCTCAAAGCTTGGAATGCTTTCAATGAATAAGAGCGGGTCGTCGATCTCGACTTCATTTTTCCATCGCCGCAGATTTCCGGGGCCGCCATTATACGCAGCGGCAACGTCGAACAAACTCTCCTCGCCCACATGAGTAATGAGATAGTTCACATAGGCCTGACCGATTTCGAGGTTCTTTTCCGGGTTGAAAAGTCGGTCCCGCCCTTTTCGGCTTGCGAGGCTACGATCTTTTGCGATGAACGATGCCGTGCGCGGCATTAATTGCATCAGTCCTCGGGCACCTACCCGGCTTTTTGCATCTGGTCTGAATTTTGATTCTTGGCGCATTAATCCGTAAAGCACGGCCCTGTCGGCTTTGAACCCATCGGCGGGGGCGAAGTCTGGAATTGGAAACAGCCCCGCCTCACGGCCGGGTATGTCTAAGGTGCTTGCAATATCTATTTGTGCCGATGGCAATCGGAGTGCTGTGCTAATGGCCAATAGTGCGGGTGCATCAACGTCTTCGATGGCCCCGTTGAGCCATTGCATTTCCAGCTCTGCATCGGCCAGGCGGCCTATTTGTGACAGCGCAACGATCCTGGTTATGGCTTGATGGCGCTCGGTGAGTTTGTGATAATCCGAAGACGTTATTGTTGGTGGGTGCCAATCAAATCCGGGGTCGCGACCAAGCTGTGCTAATGCGAGCTGGCCATAAAAGGTCATCGGTTCGTGTGCGGCAATTTCCAGATTGTGGGTGACTTTATCGATATTGCCGCTCGCGATCGCGGCCCGTGCGGCCCAAAATCCGGCGGCGGCGCGCAGGGATGCGTCCTGGTGGGGCGAGGCGGCCATCCTGTCAAAATGCGTAAGTGCATCGGGATATCGGCCTGAACGGAAATCTATCAACCCATGAATCCAATGGGCAAGGGCAGCGACATCGCCATTGCGATTTGCGACCGAATTCGAGATATCGCGGGCTTTGCCAAGATACCCCTGATAATAAAGGCTGGCGGCGACCCAGGAGCGCATACGGTCGTACTGGCGTGTTGTTATCCGTCCGCTTTTCAGATGTTGCGTGATTTCCGCCAGCGCGGATATTGCTTTCTCCTTGCGGCAGAGATACCGCACGCGCCCCTCGATCTGGCGGATGCGGCGAGCACCTTTATTCCTGCTGTCGGCCTGTAATTTCGGGTGCAATGTCCAGTCTTGTTTCGTTCGCCATTGTCGTGGTTGGGGGCGCACCGGCGGGCTTGCACGTTGCGGTCGGCGCCGTAACGCCAGTCTGTAGATTTTGGCCGCATTGGGGTGGTCGGCATAGGCGGCCATCCATTTGTGCAATTCGTTATATTTCGACCGGTATTTGGTCGGATGCATGTATCGTTGGTGGAGCACATAGCCCATCAACACTTTGTCGCTGAGTTCACTTATTTTCTGGTCTGCGCGTGCCCAGTCCCCTTGGGTCTGAAGCTGGAAAATGTCGCGATATGCCTGCGCGTCTTTCTCGCTTATCGCCTGCGGTACGAATTGCTCACTCATATGGGGCGGCGCTTCGGGGCGCGCAAATGCCACGGACGGCCATGATATGATGACTGCAACAAGAATCGCCCAACAAAAACGCACCATGAAGTCTTTCTCTCGGTTTGAACCCAAAATCAGTTTGGCTCAGTTCGTATTCAAAACGCCATGCAAGAAATGGTGCATGGGCCCTTAACTGTTTGTTAATCGTGCGGCCACGCTTTGCAGATCGTGCCAGGCGAGGCGTTTTTGTTCCGGTCGTCTTAGCAAAAATGCGGGGTGGAACATTGGCAGGACAGGAATTTTTTCGCTGCCAGGGCCTTCAATTTCGGACCAGTTGCCCCGGGCGCGCGTAATGCCGGTGCGGCCTAACAGGGCTTGCAATGGGGCATTACCGGCAAGGACGATGGCTTTCGGCTGATTAAGGTGGATCAGTCGGTCGACAAAGGGTTTGCAGACGGCAACCTCAGTCGCGGTCGGGGTTCGGTTGCCGGGCGGGCGCCAGAATATCACATTGGAGATGAGGGTATTCTCTGTTCGGGAGCGGCCAATGGCACCAAGCATTTTATCCAATAGCTGTCCCGCCCGACCGACAAAGGGTTTGCCCACACGGTCCTCGTCCCGTCCGGGTGCCTCGCCCATGATCAGGAGATCGGCACCGATGACCCCGTCGAAAACAACGGTATTGCGCGCGCCATTCTTCAGCGCACAGCCGTCAAATGCCTCAATTGCCGCGCACAAAGCCTCGAAGGTATCGCACGATGCGGCGAGATTGGTCGCAGCAGCTACGGCCTCATCGGTTGACGGCGCGTTCGTTTTGGCAATTGGGGCGATTGGTGGCGGCGGCAAGCTGTTGCGCTGTGGCCAGTTTGGTTCGTCCGCGTCGACCGCCTGTCCGCTAAGTGGTGGCGGTGTTTTTGGCGATAATATGGGGTCTGCGGCAAAGAAATCCGTCGGGTCAGCGCCAATGGCCTCGTCGACACCTGCGTCAGCGTACCAGCGCAGAACAGCAAGGGCAGCTTCGGCTGTGGTCATCTTACGGTCCTGCTGGATTGAACGAGCGACGGGACAAGTTCTTTAGACCAAGATAGCTGTGATTGGCCAGAAGCCAAAATGATTGGGCAGAATGACTGGCCAAAATGACTGGCCAAAATGACAGGCCAAAGTGACAGGCCAAAAACGACTGGGCAAAATGGTGTGCAACAGAGTCGAATATGCGTGCCAATCTGCTATTCCTTCCGCAATGCGGCAATAAATGGTTTTGATCTGAGGCCGCGTCGATCGGCGGCATGGCGATGGCTGTCGTCTTTTGCCAAAACCCGCGCTAAGACAGGCGCCTGGAATGTTCGAGGACTTTTAAATGACTGACGGGACAATTGCTGAAGACACGAGTGAACGCGAGGCCATGGAATTTGATGTGGTGATCGTGGGGGCTGGCCCTGCCGGTTTGTCGGCGGCTATTCGCATCAAGCAATTAGAGCAAGAACGTGGCCGCGATATCAGCGTTGTGGTGGTAGAGAAGGGGTCTGAGGTCGGGGCGCACATCCTTTCTGGCGCTGTACTCGACCCATCGGGTCTGGACCGCCTTTTGCCCGACTGGCGCGACATGGACAGCCCAATTGACACGCCGGTAACATCTGAAGGCATTAAGGTATTGGGGCCTGCCGGATCATTGGCACTGCCCACATTTGCGCTCCCGCCATCTTTGCAGAACCATGGCAATTACATTGTTTCGATGGGCAATGTGTGCCGTTGGCTGGCGGAAATGGCGGAGGGGATGGGCGTTGAAGTTTATCCCGGCATGGCTGCATCGCAGGCACTTTATCGCGAAGATGGATCTTTGCGCGGCGTTGTGGTTGGCGAGGTTGGGATCGATAAGGACGGCGTGAAAAAGCCCGGCTACGAACCGGGCCTGGATCTGCTTGGAAAATACGTCCTTATCGCAGAGGGTGTGCGCGGTTCTTTATCGAAACAGATCATTTCCAAATACGGTCTGGACTCAGATCGTGAGCCGCAAAAATATGGCATCGGGTTGAAAGAGCTTTGGGAAATCAAGCCCGAAAACAGCCGCCCCGGTTATGTACAACATACGTTCGGATGGCCTCTGGACAACGATACCGGGGGTGGTTCGTTCATCTATCATTACAACGACAACACCATATCGATCGGCTATGTCATTCATTTGAACTACAAGAACCCTCATATTTATCCTTATGGGGAGTTTCAGAAGTTCAAGACCCATCCTGAGATTGCCGCTTTGCTGGAGGGGGGCAAACGCATTGCCTATGGTGCGCGGGCGATCACGGAAGGTGGCTTTCAATCCGTGCCAAAACTGGCGTTCCCGGGTGGTGCGCTGATCGGGTGCTCAGCCGGTTTCGTGAACGTGCCGCGAATTAAAGGTAATCATAACGCGATGCTTACGGGTATCATGGCCGCTGAAGCAGCGGTCGACGCGTTGGAGCAAGATCGTGAAGGTGATGTGCTTACCGCTTATGAAGAGGCCTATGAGCGTTCGCCGGTTCGGCGTGAACTGCTAAAGGCGCGGAATTTCAAACCGCTCTGGTCGAAGTTTGGCACATGGGTCGGCGCTTTGGGTGCCGGTGCGGTGGATATGTGGACCAACGCAATTATTCCAGGGTTCTCGCTCTTTGGAACGCTGAAGCACGGAAAGACCGACGCGGCAGCGACAGAACCTGCAGATCAGCACAAAATGGTTTCCTATCCGAAACCAGACGGTAAGCTAACGTTTGACAGACTAACGAATGTCTCATTTTCAGCGACAAATCATGAAGAGGATCAACCCGCTCATCTCAAACTTAAGGACGCGTCAATTCCAATCGGCGTAAACTTGCCAAGCTATGACGAGCCAGCCCAACGGTATTGCCCGGCGGGTGTTTATGAGGTGCTGAGTAATGACGACGGGTCAGATCCGCGGTTCCAAATCAATGCGCAAAACTGTGTTCACTGTAAAACCTGCGACATCAAAGACCCCTCGCAGAATATCATCTGGACAGTCCCTGAAGGGGGCGGTGGGCCTAATTACCCGAACATGTAGTTTATTCGGATTTGCCCTTGGGCTGAGCGCTTGTATTCACACGGTGCCGATCTATCCGTCGATGGCGCACAGCCCGGCATCGGGCGAGTATTTGTCGGCCCGGCTGGCGGCGCGCGAAAATGATATTGATAAAGCTGGGGCTGCATTCGGGCGGCTCGCCGGCGCTTTCGCCGATGATCCAGTTCTTGTGCGCCAGGCAATGTTTTACCGACTTGCTTCAGGCGATATCCCCAGCGCCCTTGCTTACGCAGAGTATATCCTTGAGCAAAATGCTACCCCTCAAATAGCTGCGCCAGATGATGATGCGGCGGGAGAAGAGGGCGATCTCCCAGTCGCAGAACCGTCAGATGACCAGCAGAGCGATGCATTAGCCCATCTTGTGGTTGCAGCGGGGGCGTTTAAACGGGACGACTATCTTGCCGTCGATGCGGCGCTGGACTTTGACGCGAACACGCCCCTGATCGCGTCGGTTGTTCATATTCTCAAGGCCTGGAACACTTTCGGCAAGGCGGGCGCAACAGCAGGGCTGGCTGCGCTTGATATCGGGTCGAGTGACTTGTTTATCGGCTTCCATCCCACCCATCAGGCGCTCATGGCGGAACAGTCGGGGTATACCCGCCTTGCTCTCGGCGCACATGAAAATTCAGCTTTTGGGTTAGGGGGACCTGTGGGACGACGTGCCTATGGCGCGTTTCTGGAACGCTCCAGCGATGAGGCCACGACCCGGCAGTATTATGAGTTAATCAGTACACAGCCAGGGCCCGACGGCAAGGTGGCGCGTTACGGATTACAGCGTTTGGACAGGGGCGAAAAGAGCGATGCGTTCAGTCAGGTAACCCCGGCGGAAGGTGCGGCAATCGCATTTTATGCGTTTGCAGCCTTTATCGTTGAAGAGTTTGCAGCACAGCGTGAAAAAGCGGCGGCGTTGGGGGCGAATGTCGGCCCCCCGCGCTATAATTTTCCACTTTCGCTTGCCCAGATGTCAATTTATCTCGACCCGGAACTGGACGAGGCGCGGCGGCTCGCGGGCATAATCTACAATCTTTATGGTGACCATAGCTCGGCGCGTGCGATCCTGGCGGAGATTGATGCCAGCTCACCGCATTATGAACAAGCCCGCGTTGAAATCGCTGCTGGTTTGTCTGCTGAGGAGCAATATGACGAGGCGTTTGCCGTCTTGAGGAAGACCATTGCAAGGGATCCGTTTGCCAATGAAGCAAGGTTCGCCATGGCAAACATTGCTTCGCGTCAGGAAAATCATGCCCGCGCCGTGTCCCTGCTTAGCGATCTGATTGGCCGTCTCGGAGAGCAACCGATGCAAAGCGATTGGCGATATTTTATCGCGCGTGGTGATGCCCTCATGCAGATGGACCGGTGGCAAGATGCGGAGGCAGATCTCAAAAAAGCCGTTGACCTTGCGCCGGACGAGCCGACCGCATTGAATTATCTTGGGTATAGCTGGGCGGAGCGCGGCATAAACCTGCAAGACGCCTTTGCGCTGATTGAGCAGGCGGTTGAAGCTGATCCAACCTCTGGTGCGATTATCGACAGTCTCGGCTGGGCCTATTATCAAACTGGCGATTATCACGAGGCCGTGCTGCATCTTGAGCAGGCGGCTTCGCTAGAGCCGGCTGATGTTACCGTAACTGAGCATCTTGGTGATGTATATTGGCGACTCGATCGACGCATTGAAGCAAGATACCAGTGGGAAAGGGCGCTTGAGTTGATGCCAGGCGACAAACAAGCCAATAAGATCCGCTTGAAGCTTGCAAATGGTATGGATCGTGAAAACTCGGTAACCATGCCCGGCAAGTAATGTAATTAGCGGGGCGGGAAGTTTGATATCTAGTCAAGATTATATTGAAGAGATCGCGCCCGCGAAAATCAATTTATACCTCCATGTTGGTGGCATAAGGCCGGATGGGTTGCATGATCTTGCAAGTCTCTTTTGCTTTGCGGATGTCGGCGATGTCATCGGGGTGAGACAGGCAGACACCCTGTCATTATCGATCACTGGTCCGTT
>SHAI01000093.1 GCA_004213235.1 Parvularculaceae bacterium | reverse complement strand
TTTAACACCCCCAAACGAGACCTCTACACCCGAGCTTTAGCCATAAAAAAGACGGGCAAAGAATGAGCCAGGCGACAAGAAAGCGGCAGGATGCAGAAAGACGCGGGCACCGTGCCGAACGCCGCGCGATACTGAGCTACGCGATGCGCGGTTTTCGTGTTTTAGCCCGGCGCTACCGAACCAATCTGGGTGAAATCGATTTCATCGCCGCCCGCGGTGACGTTTTAGCATTCGTGGAAGTAAAGGCCCGGGAAACAAAAACGGAAGGCATTGATGCCGTGACGTATCGGGCACGGCGCCGTATCGAAAGCGCCGCGCGGCAATTCCTGGCCCGCGAAGCCCGTTTGATCGGACGCCCGCCGGACGTCTTTGCCATCCGATACGACATTATCGTCGTCGGCAGTAACATTCTGCGCGACGTCTGGCATGAAGCCGATGCGTGGCGCGAGGGGGAATAAAACAGGCCGAGGAGCTATCGTTAACGCGCCATTAACCGGCGTCAAAGATTACTTAAGAAGTTTTAACGCCAAGCAGGGCCCCCATTGTGCCATGAAGTTTCGTCTCACCCTTGCAAGCATTGGTTTCTTGGTGCTCGCTGCCTGTGCAACGGGCCCCTATCTGGACGCTACATTCAGTGATTGGGGGACGGATGCGGCCGTCGCCAAAATGCTCGCAAACGACGAAGATCGGCGCTTTCGTGACGTGGATATCACCGTTTTTGAAGGCAGACTGCTGTTAACCGGAACCGTGCCGGATCGACGGGCGCAAATGGACCTCGTCGCCGCGGCCTGGAAGGTTGACGATGTCAAACAGGTGATCGACGAAACCCATCTCGGTGAAAACACCCGGCTCGGCCAGGGATTCTCCGATACCCGGATCGATGCCACCATCCGCACGCGGCTTGTCGCAAACAATCAAGTCCGTGCGAGCAATGTGAAACTGTCGGTTTCAAACGGGGTGGTGTACCTGCTCGGTGTTGCGCGCGATCGCGACGCGCTTGAATCTCTTTTACATACCGCCCGCACCTCACGCGGCGTTACAAAAGTTGTTTCACACATTCGTTATGTAGACGCGCCGGGCCAGTCGCTCTAGTTCAGGGGTGTCATTTACGTCCCTGAAAGAAAGGCGCCCGCTATGGCGCATATTGTTGCGATCCAAATGGACCCTATTGAACGGGTCGACATTCATGCCGACACCACGTTCGATCTCGCTCTTGAAGCCGCGTCCAGGGGTTGGGAGATCTTTGTATACGGGCCCAGCGAGTTGAGCCTCGTCAATGGTCGCGTCCAGGCGCGCGCTCGGAAAATTCAGGATATCGCCCGACGGGACGATACCCATGTAACGCTCGACCCCCCGCAATTGCTCGATCTTCATGAAGTCGATGTTGTGCTTATCCGCCAGGATCCGCCATTTAACATGGCCTACATCACCGCCGCACAAATCCTGGAGCGGTTGACACCTGATGTTTTGGTGCTGAACGATCCACGATCAATCCGCGATGCGCCCGAAAAGCTCTTTGTGCTTGAGTTTCCCGAACTGACGCCGCCCACCTTGATCACCCGGGACCGCACGGCGGTTCTGGATTTCCGCAAGACCCATGGCGATATCATTGTAAAGCCGCTTTACGGCAATGGCGGTGCGGGCGTGTTCAAAATTGCCGAAGATGACGGCAATCTCTCCGCCTTAATTGAAATGTTCGAAGAGGTGTTCGAAGAACCGTATATTGTTCAAAAATTTCTCCCGGATGTTTCCGGCGGTGATAAGCGCATCATTCTGATCGACGGGGAAGCTGTGGGGGCCATCAACAGGGTACCCGCGCGCGGCGAGACCAGATCTAACATGCACGCCGGCGGCAAGGCCGAGGCGGTAGAGATGACGGCGCGGGATCAAGAAATTTGCGACCGTATCGGGCCTGAACTTTCCAAACGCGGCCTTGTTCTTGTTGGCATTGACGTGATTGGGGAGTGGCTGACAGAAATAAATGTCACCTCGCCGACCGGTATCCAGGAAGTGCGGCGCTTCGGTGGCGCGGATATTTCTGTCCTGTTGTGGGACTGGATCGAAGGACGGCTGGACGCGTGAATTTATGACAAACACGGACAATATAAACGCCGATGGCCTTCGTGTTGCTCTTTTTTCGGGCAATTATAACTATGTCATGGATGGTCCCGTTCGGGCCCTGAACAAGCTGGTTGCTCACCTTGAAAAACGGGGGGCATCGGTTCTGGTCTTTGCACCAACGGTGGATGAGCCTGCCTTCGCCCATTCCGGCGAACTGGTTTCCATCCCGTCACTGGCATTGCCAGGATCACGCAGCGAATACAGACTTGGCTTCGGCCTTGTCGGTGAAGCAAAGCGGCGACTTAACGCCTTTGCACCTAACCTCGTTCATATTGCAGCGCCGGATATTACCGGTTTCCAGGCCTTGAAATACGCCGAAGCCACGGGCGCAACCCCGGTAGCCTCCTTCCATACGCGCTTTGATACCTATCCGCGCTATTATGGTGCCAAGTGGCTGGAAAAACACCTCACGAATTACATGCGCAACGTATACGGACGGTGCGTCCACGTATACGCCCCGTCACAGTCGATGCGCGAGGAACTCTTACGTGACGGTATTGGAAAAGACATCCGGATCTGGACCCGGGGTGTTGAGAGCGATCTTTTTTCACCAGGTCAACGTGATCTTGAATGGCGCCGGCGTAACGGCGTTGAGGATGATGACATATTGATTGCTTTTGTCGGGCGCGTTGTCCTTGAAAAGGGGATCGACGTTTTCGCCGAGGCGATTACTCTTGCATCACGGAGCAATCCCAAAATACGCGCTTTAGTCGTGGGCGAAGGCCCAGAACGCGCACGGTTTGAAGCCAATCTCCCGACCGGGGTTTTTACCGGGTATCAGCAAGGTGCAGATCTGGCGCGTGCCTATGCAAGTGCGGATATCTTCTTTAATCCGAGCATCACCGAAACCTTTGGCAATGTGACCCTGGAAGCCATGGCCAGCGGCTTGCCCACAATTGCAGCGGCCGCGTCCGGTAGCCTGTCCCTTGTGGAGGACAACGTCACCGGGAAATTATCGCCGCCAGAAAAAGGCGCTGCCGGATATGCTGCGCTCCTGGTGGATCTTGCCGCAGACGCGCAACAGCGCGCGCACATGAGCGCCCATGCCCGCAAAAAAAGCCTTGAATTTAGCTGGGACAGCGTTCTGGACGATTTAATCGCGAATTACCGCAGCGCTATGGCGACACATCAAAGATAGACGCCGCCGCGCCGCATAATTGATTTCATGGCCCACAGCTATTGACGCGCTGCACATGTGTTAGCGACATAACATGACCACCGCCCGCCACGGGCCTTAGCTAAACCGATGCGCGGCATTTCCCCGTGTTAAGCGACATCAATTGACGTAAAGTACACCTTATGTTCGACCGCGAATTTCGGGAAAGATCGGTTGCGAAATGGCGGTCGCTGATGGCGCAGCCAAGCGTCAAGCGGGCGATGGATGTCGCCCAAAAGGCGCTTTTCGTCGCGATTATCGCTTATTTGATTTTCAAGCTATCGCAGGTTGGCTGGACGGAGGTCTTCGGGCATCTGCCCACCGCACCGCTATTCTACGTCTTCTTTCTCCTGCGCTTTTTTGCACTGCCGCTGTCAGAGATTCCGGCATATGAAATCGTTTGGGGGAAGCGCTTGTGGCGACACTTCACAGCCTTTGTCCGAAAGCGCGTTTATAATTTCGCGGTAATGGGGTATTCCGGGGAAGCTTTCTTCACAATTTGGGCGCGGCGCCATCTGCAGCTTCCAGACGCCGACGTTTTGAAAGGCGTGAAGGACAATAACATTCTGTCCGCCTTCGCCTCCAACCTATCAACGGTCTTGTTGGTGGTGGGGTTGGCAGTGACCGATCGGTTACAGGCCGGACTGGACGCGGTTCCTGGCGCTGTTGTCCTCTTCTCCCTGGCGTTTATGTCGTCTTTTGCGCTGGCCGCCATCGTTTTGCTGTTTGGCGGGCGGATTTTGCATGTGTCCCGCGGTGTTATGGGCCAGCTTGTCTTCATCCATGGGATCCGAATGGTGATCGTCATGGGGTTACACGCGGCCATGTACGCTGCGGCCCTGCCAGCCGCCGATTACAGCGCCTGGTTCTTGTTCATTGCCCTGCAGTTGGTTATCAGCCGAATCCCGTTCCTGCCCAATCAGGATCTTGTTTTTCTGGGGGCAGCGTTATCCCTCGCGACGATTGTCGGGGTGCCCGAAGCGGCAATAGCCGGCATGTTAGTTGCAGAGGCAGGATTATCGCAGCTGTTGAATTTTTCACTGTTCTTCGCCACAGCGCACGATGCCCGGCAAGGGGGGGACGCCGAGCACCGAAACGACGATGGTGTCTGAACTGAGAAATTGAGTCGAAAAGGGGTATTTCGTGTTTGGCAACAATCCGTTACAGAAGGGCGTATAGGTCGCACGCGGTCGTTTTGTGCCACCGCCGCAGGCACAACTTGAGATACAATCATTAAAGGGTATGCCACCGCAAAAATGGGGCTGATCGACAGATATATCCTTCGCAGCGTGTCTGTACCGCTTATTTTGTCACTATGTGTGGCAGGGATGCTCCTGCTGCTCGAGCAAATGTTGCGGCTTTTCGATTTCGTTCTCGCCGAGCAAGGGCCGATCGACGTGGTCTGGCGCATGCTCGCAAACCTTCTCCCGCACTATCTAAGTCTTGCCCTCCCCCTTGGCGGCTTCCTCGGGATCATGTTGGCGTTCCGATCCTTGTCGCTGTCCAGCGAACTCGACGCGCTCTCCTCATCAGGAACCTCCTTTGGTCGCCTTATGCGCCCGATTTATGTTCTCGTTATCGGCCTCATGTTTCTCGACTTCCTACTGGTCGGATACATTCAGCCTTATGCGGGCTACCAATATCGCCAGATCAAGTTTGACGTGACCAGCGGCGCTTTGGGGATCAAAATTCCCCAAGGTGAGTTTGTCGAGATTTCGGATAAGGCGACCATTCGATTGGGGGCGATAAACCCGGAAACCAAACGGGCAGAAGACATCTTCCTTGAAACCGAAGACGACAATGGCGTGCGCACAATCATCACTGCCGGTGCCGGATCAATTTTGACCAATGCAGAAGTCACCCACCTCCTGCTTCAACTGGAGCGGGGCCGGCAGCTGTTTATTGGCCCGTCAGCCAAGAAAGTCGAAACCCTGGATTTCGCGTCATTCGACATTGAAATTGTCCTCCCGGTGATCGAGGCTTTCCGGGCCCGTGGCGGTGATGCCGATGAGACAACTTTCAGCGAACTGCTCACATTTGTCCGCGACCCCGCATCGCGCAACATGCCGGAGTGGAACAAATACAATGCCAGCTTTCACTGGCGGCTCATTCACCCGCTGACATTTCTGATTATGCCTATACTCGCAGTCGCGATGGGGGTTACAGGTCGCCGGCGCGCCTCCAATTTGAAACCGATTGTCGGGATAGCCGTGCTGATTGTGTATCACGAGTTTCTGGAAGAGTGGGGTCAGGTGGTTGCCGCTAAGGGCGAAATGTCCCCCTGGATCTCCATGTGGGGCCTGTTGATCATCTTTTTCACCGTGAGCACATCCTTGTATATCGGCTCGATTGACAAGGCACGGACGGCAAAAGTTATGGCACGCCGTGGCACAGAACCAATCCGGATTTCCGCTGAGGGTGCTCTTGCCGCAGAAACACCGCCGCAGGCTGTTGCGCACCCGCCCCCCAATACGCCCCTCCAGCCCCGAAGCGACGCGCCATGAATTACAGCCCCGCCAGCAGCGTTTTTGTCAGATATGTAGGCCGGATGATGGCAACCCGCTTTGTCGGGTTCCTGGTGTTTTTCGTGATCCTGCTACAGATGCTGGATCTCCTGAACAACTCCACCGAGATCTACGCAGCGGACGGTGCCGGTACTGATTCCATCATCAAATATATTTCCCTTCGTGCGCCGCAAATAGCCAGTCAGTTCACGCCGTTTGCCGCACTCCTTTCCATCGTGTTCACCCTGTCGGCATTGAACCAGCGCAGCGAGATCACGATCATGCGCTCCGCTGGCATGTCAGCCCAACGGGTCCTCTTCCCCATTAGTTTTGTATGTTTGGTCATCGCCGCCACACATTTTGTTTTTCACGAAGCGGCAGTTGTTCAGGCATCGGAAGAACTTGCCTATTGGGAAGCCAATGACTACGCCGTCAATCTCCCGCCCCAGAGCGCAACACGAACCAATATACGCTATGCCCAAGACGGCGAGTTCCTTCGTGCGACAAGCGCGGCACGAACGGACGGCGTGATCCAGCTTAGGCGGGTGAAGATATATGATTTCGACGCCAATGGGCTCGCCGAACGGGTAACAGAAGCCAATTTTGCAATTTTCAAGGAAAATCAATGGCTGTTGTTCGGGGCACGCACTTTCGGCGTTGGACAGATGCAGGACACCGCACCTGGAACCGACCTGGCTGCCCGCCGAGATATCCCGTGGGATAGCAATATTGACCCCAATATCCTGTTCGCTGTGTCGTTGAACCCGGACCGGACGTCGCTTGGCGGCATCATGCGGCAGATTAGCGACCTTCGGCGCAATAGCGCAGATGTCTCACTGGAAATGACCTCCCTTCTGAGCCGTTTCTCAAAGCCACTTTCGACTTTGATCATGCCACTGCTTGGCGCAATCGCAGGGTATGGCGTCGCGCGGTCCGGCGCACAATTGCTGCGTGCGACCAGCGGTGCTGCGCTTGGTTTTGGATATTTCGTACTTGAAAACCTCTTGCTCGCCCTGGGCAAGCTTGGGGCCATACCCGCCGTTATCGGGGCCTTTTTTCCATTCGCGCTGTTTCTCGTGGTTGGATTTTCCATTCTCCTCGCAATGGAAAATTAGCGCTTTTCCAACGCCCCATGCCACCGGCATTCGACAATTAGAGTTTGCCCCCCTACATAGCCGACATGACCAGGACGCCGATAAAAGCCACCGATGCGCGCCAAGAAGTCGTTTCTCTTGGGTGCCGACTTAACCTTGCCGAGGGCGAGGCGGTCAAACGTGCGCTGAAAGAAAACGCCGCAGGGGATATTGGCGTTATCAACACATGCGCCGTGACAAACGAAGCGGTGCGCCGGTCCCGTCAACAAATAAGGCGCATGCGCCGCAATGCGCCCGACCGGCCCTTGTTCGTTACCGGATGCGCGGCGCAGATCGATCCGGAAAGTTTTGCTGACATGGCCGAAGTCGACGGCGTTATCGGCAATGATGTGAAATCCGACCCCACTGCCTGGCGCGATCTTCTTGCCATGGAGCCAGGGGAAGGGGCCGTGCGCGTCAATGACATCATGAGCGTTCGCACCACCGCGCCACAGCTTGTGGAGGGGTATGGCGAACGCGCGCGGGCCTTCATTCAAGTCCAAAACGGATGCGATCATCGGTGTACATTCTGCATAATCCCCTATGGTCGTGGTAATGCCCGTTCTGCGCCGATCGAAAATATCGTCCCCCAGGCAAAAGCTCTGGTGGACGCAGGCCATGCAGAGCTTGTCATCACCGGCGTGGACATCACCTCCTGGGGGAGCGATTTAGACGGCACACCAGTACTCGGCGATTTGGTATCTGCAATTCTTGACGCGGTTCCCGATCTTCGGCGATTGCGCCTTTCTTCAATTGATGGCGCGGAAATCGACCCGCTCTTGCACGACCTCATCGCAAGTGATGCGCGCATCGCGCCGCATATTCACCTCTCCGTGCAATCTGGCGACGATATGATCCTCAAACGCATGAAGCGCCGACATAATCGCCAGGACATTATTCAACTTTGTACTGACTTACGAAACAAACGCCCCGGCATCGCTTTCGGTGCAGACATTATTGCCGGATTTCCCACGGAATCCGACGAGATGTTTGAAAACAGCCTGAAACTGATTGATGACGCTGGATTGAATTATCTCCACATTTTTCCCTTCTCGCCGCGCAAGGGAACCCCGGCAGCGCGCATGCCGCAAATGGACAAAGCCGTGATCAAAGAACGCGCCGCGAAATTACGCCAGGCCGGTGTCAGGGCTGAAGAGATGTTCTTTAAACAGCTTATCGGCACCGTCGACGATGCAATTCTGGAGACTGGCGGGGTCGCACGGCTTGGTAATTTTGCCCCGGTTCAATTGGCGAAGCCTGATGGCGCGCAGCCAGGCACGATGGTCAAGATACGCGTGGCAGCCTACCGCGACGGCGTATTGATGGGTGCGCCGGTGCGGGCCATCAGCGCTGCAGCGAGTTGAGGAAAGACTAGAAATGGCGAAGAATTTTTTCTCAGGCCTGTTTCGCAACAAGGATGACAAACCGGACACGCCCGGGGCAAGCGAACGTGCACCAGAAAACGCACCCGCATCCCCTGCTGCACCTGATACACCTGATAGACCGGATGCGATTGATCCACCGGCTGCGCTTGATCCACCGGCAGCCCGTGAAAATGCCGCAACAAACCCCGTGCCGCCGCTTCCAAACCCTTCTGAACAACCGGAAATAACCGCGCCAGCGGCGGTGCCCCAAACACCGATCCCGTCGGCCAGCCTAACGCCGTTCACGGACGACACTGCCGCAGACCAAGCCACATCATTGCCTGTAGAACCGACCAGTCAGCCAATGAAACCAGGTACCGGCGAACCTGCTTCACCGACACCTGGGGCAGAAGATGAATCGGAAAAGGCTGGCTGGTTTTCGCGGCTGCGCTCCGGGTTGTCGCGTACATCCTCAAAATTGTCCGAAGGCGTTTCGTCGATCTTCACCAAGAGAAAGCTCGATGAGGAAGCATTAGAAGAATTAGAAGAATTACTGATCACCGCAGACCTTGGGGTCAGTGTTGCCGCCAAAACCACCGCGCTTCTGGCGGAAGACAAGTTTGATAAAGAAATAACCGACGCGGAGGTACGAGATGCCCTTGCCGGGGTTATCACCTCAATCCTTGCACCCGTCGAACGACCGCTGACGATTAATCCGGGAAACCGTCCCCATGTGATTTTGATGACCGGCGTCAATGGTGCAGGCAAAACCACCACCATCGGCAAACTCTGTGCGAAGTACAAAGCTGAGGGCAAAAAAGTGATGCTGGCAGCGGGAGACACATTTCG
>SHAI01000092.1 GCA_004213235.1 Parvularculaceae bacterium | reverse complement strand
GCGCGCGAGATTCCCGCACGCGGCGATCACCCCCGATGATGACCATGATTTGGGCGATGGGGCAGCCGATAAAACAGACCCGGCCCGGGGAGCTTTTACTGGTAAAACGGGTTCTTCCACGGGCAAAACATCGCCGACCAGCGGCCCGCGCAGCGTTTATGTCCTGCTGGTCGAAATCGCGCTCGCTATTGTCATCGCGCTGTTGCTCGCACGTCTGGTTTACGAGCTGTTTTCACCATTGCCGGTTCCCGAAACGCTCCCGGTTGTCCGGTCTGACGTGCGCGATGAAGCCGCTTCGGTGATTGCGAATGCTGAAGTAAATCCGTTTCGTTTGCCGAGCGCAGCATTACCGCAGGCAAGTGGCGAGGGCGCAGTAGCGTTAACGCAAGACCTTGAGGAGACGACTTTAAATCTCGTATTGCACGGGGTGTTTGTTGACGGGGGAAAATCAACCGCAATCATCCGTACACAAAATGGCGAACAAAAGACATTCGCGATCGGTGATGAGATTTCTGCCGGTGTTTTCCTGGATGGCGCTTATCTGGACCAGGTGACAATTTCGCGTAATGGCGTTCGCGAAACATTATCGCTCATCAATCGGGATGTGTCCGCATCACAGGCGGCGCGACGTTCGGCCGCGACCCAGAATGCCAACGTTACCAGCAATGCGCAGGTGAAAAATACGCCTGCGACGGCAGGTGACACAAAAGCGACGTCTTTAACCGATATCGTGCAACTCGCGCCGCGCTTTGGGCCGAACGGTGTTGAGGTTGTGCTTAACCCGGGCAGGCGCGGGGATGCTTTTCGAGGGGCGGGTCTGCGGCCGGGTGATGTGCTCATAAGCGTTGAAGGAAAGAGGATCGGCACAAATGCCGAAAATACGGCAATGTTGCTGCGTGAGCTTGCCGGGCGTCCTAGCGTTTCAGTTATTTTGGAAAGGGATGGTGTGCAACTACCCCTGAAAATAGATCTGACTACCGACAATGGTGCTGAAGATGAGTGATTGGAAAGTGATTCCCATGACAGCGAGGAAATTCCGCTGGTGCCAAAACAGCGCTACCGCGTTGTTTGCGGCATTTGTGGTGGTGATGTTTACCCCGCACAACGCACTAGCCCAGCGCGGGGCTGAGTGTCCCGGCTCAATTAATTATGAGCAGGCGGATATCTCCGCCATTATCGATGAGATTGCCCTGCGAACGGGGAAGAAATTCGTTGTAGCACCGCAGGTGAATGGCCGTGTTACCATCAAGTCTGGTCCCAATGCTGGTCTGTGTCCGGACGAAGCCTGGGAGTTGTTTCAGGCTGCCTTGCGGGTTTCCGGCTTTGTGGCGACGCCAATTAACGGCGATAGTTATAAGATCGTGGCAATCCAGCTGGGCGCGCGCGAAGCCGGGCCTTCAAGTGGGGACGCCAGGCCCGGCGATATTATCACGCGGATTGAACGCCTTTCTTACGTTGATGCGCGCAGTGCGGCGGTCAGCCTTGCACAGATTGTTTCTGAACGCGGTGTTGTGAACCCGGTTTCGGGGAGCAATTCCCTTATCCTTGTTGACACAGCAAAAAATGTTGAGCGAATGTTGAGCGTCTTGCGGCAGATTGATCGCGATACCCGTATTGATAAGACGGTAACACTGGCGAATTCGTCCGCAATGGAAGTTGCAGGTGTTGTGCGTGATCTGGCTGATGAGCTCTCCAAAGAGGGCACACGCCAGCAAACGCCTATCAGCGTTATTCCCGTTGATGCGACCAACAGCCTGGTTATACGCGCCGAACCGAAGGTGATGCGCCGTGTTCTTGCCGTGATCGCAGAGTTAGATCGAATTGGCGAGAATACGTCGGAGGTTCAAGTCATCCGGCTGGCACATCAAAATGCCGAAACCATGGCCGTCACGTTGCGGGAGATTGCCGGCGCACAGGGCTTGAGCATTTCCGGTGGTGAGGGCGGGAGCGCGACCCCGGGGCGGGGGCGTGCGGTCATATCTGTTGATGTACCAACCAACGCCATCATTATCTCCGGCGACGCAAACATTCAAAAAATCCTGCGACAGGCTATTCGCGAGTTAGATGTCCGCCCGTCGCAGGTACTTGTAGAAGCGATCATTGTCGACATCTCAGAAAATACCGCGCGTGCTTTGGGGGTGGAGTATTTAATTTCTGGCTCGGGAAGTGGTTCAATCCCGTTTTCGACGACGAGTTTTTCAGGGACGCCGCCAGACCTTCTAGGCTCGGCCGCGTCGTATTTCATGAATGGCGACGCTTCGTCTGGCAGTGGTTCTTCAGCTGGCGGAGATTTGTTTAACAATGAAGTACTCGATATTGCTTTGACATCCCTGCTCGGATTGAATGGTTTTGCCCTTGGCGGTGCAGGCCAGACCAATGATGGAACAATCTATTCCGCGATTCTGACCGCAATTAAGCAGGATACTGATTCCAATGTGCTTTCCCTGCCTTCCGTGATTACCCTGGATAACAAGCCCGGGCGCCTTCAAGCTGGTCAGGAAATTCCAATTACAACAGGCGAGGCTGTTGGGAACAACTTCCAGAATGCGTTCCGAACCGTCTCGCGTGAGGAAGTTGGCGTCATTTTTGAGGTGACCCCGCGCATTGGTGATGGCGGTGTTGTCACTCTGCAAATCCGCCAGGAAACATCGAGCGTTGCCGGTCAAATTTTAAACACCTCTACGGATCTCATTACTAACAAACGGGTGATCGAAACGTCAGCACTCGTTGATGATGGTGACATTCTGGTTGTCGGTGGCCTGATTGATCAAAGTGCTGAAATTGTTGAGAGTAAAGTGCCATTGCTTGGCGACATTCCCGTTGCCGGTAATCTTTTCAAAACCCAGGCCCGTTCCCGGGACCGTCGCAATCTGATGTTGTTTCTCCGCCCGACGATTATTAGCGACCGCGATACGGCCCGTGCAGCCACGGCAAAGAAAATGGATTATATCCGCGCGCGTGGACTGTTGGATACCGGGCAACCTGTTTCTGAACTAGAACGTTTGATTGACGAGGCAACAGGTATTGACGGCGTGGGACCGGCGCAGCGTAACGATTTCTCAGATCTGCCACTGCAAGATGGCGATGGTGGGAGATGAGTAAAGAGACTGCGGAATTGCGCTTAACCTATGCTTTTGCAAAAGAGCGTGGGCTGATTTTGCTAGATACCAAGGCAACCCCTGCCATTATTGGCGCGCGTGGTGGTGCGGCTGACCCTTGGGCGCTGTTGGAAGTACGGCGCGTTGTGGGTGCGCCAATTCACGTTGAGCGTATGCCACCGGAAGCATTTGAGCGCCGCCTTTCTGAAATATATGCGGTAACCGGTCTTGATGCGGAAGAGTTTGCAGCAGATGAAGATGATCTCACCTCACTAGCTGAAGGTATTCCAACGACGGCGGATCTTCTTGACAGTGAAGATGATGCGCCTGTGATCCGGCTGATCAACGGGGTTATTGCCGAGGCGGTGAAGATCAAGGCGTCGGATGTTCATGTTGAGCCCTATGAGAAGAACCTATCCATCCGATTGCGGGTCGATGGGGTATTGCGCGAAATTCTCTCCCTACCGGCGCGGGTTGCACCATCCCTTGTGAGCCGGGTGAAAGTCATGGCGCGGCTGGATATTGCAGAAAAACGAGTGCCCCAGGACGGGCGCATCTCACTTGCGCTTGGCGGAAAAACCGTAGACGTACGCGTCTCGACCCTGCCGGCGCGCTTTGGCGAACGGGTGGTGATGCGCATACTGGATAAGGATGAAGCGCGCCTTGATCTCGATGCTCTTGGCATGCCGCCCCATACATTGGCGCGGGTGCGCCAGGTGTTGAAGCGGCCGAACGGGATTATTCTGGTCACGGGGCCTACGGGATCGGGGAAAACAACGACGCTTTATGGTGCGTTGTCCCTGTTGAACGATCCAGCATTGAATATTTTGACCGTTGAAGACCCTGTTGAATATGCCATTGAGGGTGTCGGACAGACCCAGATTAACCCCAAAGTGGGTATGACCTTTGCTACCGGGCTTCGTGCAATCCTTCGTCAGGATCCGGACATTGTCATGGTCGGGGAAATTCGTGACGGGGAAACGGCGGATATCGCCATTCGTGCTGCGCTGACCGGTCATTTGGTGTTATCAACAATTCACACCAACTCCGCTGTCGGCGCCATTACGCGCTTACGCGATATGGGTGCGGAGCCATTTTTGTTATCGTCCACCATCGCCGGTGTTCTGGCGCAACGGCTGGTGAGACGGCTTTGTCCATCATGCAAATCACCGCACACGCCGAACCCTGCGGAACGGGAATTATTGAGCTTAGCGCCAGATAGTGACGCGACAATATTCCAGCCGGCCGGTTGCGCACGGTGCGGTCACACCGGGTATGAAGGTCGTCTTGGCGTTTATGAGTTTATGGGCATAGATCAAAACATCCGTACCATGATCCATGATGATGTTGGCGAGCAGGCGATGGCGGATTATGCCTTTGCCGAAAATGATACCCTGGCTGATTGTGGTTTTCGCCATGTGCTTGCCGGGGAGACATCGATTGAGGAAGTTCTGCGGGTAGTAAAGCAAGAAGAAGATGGCACCGGCGTTTGAATATGAAGCGCTCGACACTGGCGGGCGGTCGAAGAAAGGCGTTGTGACGGCGGAGAACCCTCGGGCGGCACGTCAGGAATTGCGCCGTGTGAAGCTGACACCGGTGGCGCTTTTTGAAGCACGGGAGAACGAACTTGTCAGCGATGGGCGCCGTGCCACGGCAAAGATTTCAGGTCGTCAATTGGTCCTGGTGACCCGTCAGCTTGCGGTTCTTGTTGGGGCTGGCACGCCATTGGAAGAAGCGTTGAATGCGTTGGCGCTTCAGACCGATAAGGCCAATGTGCGAAAGAGACTTTTAGCGGTGCGCGAACGGGTGATGGAGGGACGGACTTTTTCCGAGGCCCTGAGAGAGGACGATAAGTCTTTTTCGGACCTTTATTGTGCGGTGGTTGCAGCCGGCGAGGCATCTGGCCGGTTGGATGAGGTGTTGGACCGGCTTGCAACCATGCTGGAGAAAACAAGTGCCATGAGGTCCAAGGCGCTTGGTGCCATGATTTATCCTGCTGCGTTGTTTTTATTTGCTGGCGGGGTAGTGACCGCATTGATGACGCAAGTTGTACCACGGATCATTGAACAGTTTCAGGCGTTCGATGCTGAATTGCCGGCGGTCACGAAATTCGTCGTCGGCCTGTCCGGGTTTCTCTCCAATTTTGGTGTGTATATCGTGCTTGTGGCAGTGTTCCTCGGTGTTGGTTTGTGGCGCGGATTGAAATTACCAGCGTTTAAGCAATGGTTTGATCGGCTGGTGCTTCACATCCCCGTGATTGGCCCCTTACTGCGCGGGCTAGAGGGGGCACGCTTCGCCCGGACCCTGTCAACGCTGTTCGGTGGCGGCGGTCCTTTGCTAGACAGTCTTTCCGGCGCGCAACGGACCGTTTCCAATAACCATATGCGTGCGCGTCTCGATGGCGCGATTGGCATGGTCCGCGAGGGGGGCTCGCTCGCAACTGCCCTGAAGCGGTCCGATACCCTGCCGTCAATGATGATCCATATGGTTGCAGCGGGGGAGCGCGCGGGCCAGTTGCCGAACCTGCTGGATCGCGCTGCAGAGCAGCTGGAGGAGGATTTTGATACCGCCTCGACCATTGCATTGCGGCTGCTGGAACCTCTCATTATCGTTTTGATGGGCGGCGTCGTTATGCTGATCACCGTATCGATTATGTTGCCCATTTTGCGTCTAAACAGTCTTGCCGCGCTATAGTGGCGTATAAGGAACGCCCCTTGAAAAAATGCGTTAACGTATTGATGTTGAAGACATTCTTGGTGAAAATGTATTTGTGATAAACGGCATTGGTGGTACCTAAGCGATCCCTTGGCCGTTGCAATTCGGGTATGGAGCATTCGGGCAATGACGATTAAGAAAAACGCGGCAGCTTTAACGCCATTGGTGCGTTTGCGTCAAAAAGGCATCACGATGATAGAGCTCCTGGTGGTTCTATCCATTCTCGCGCTCATCTCCGCGCTCGTGGTGGTCAATGTTTTGCCTGAGCGAGACCGGGCTGCTGCACGAACGGTGAAGATTGATATCGGTACCATTGAGAGCGCGCTTGATCAGTATCGTCTCGATATGTACAATTATCCGACAACGGAACAAGGCCTGGAGGCGCTGGTGCGCGTGCCGGTAAATATTGCACGGGCGGACGATTATCGACCGGGTGGTTATCTACGAAACGGCGTACCGTTAGACCCATGGGGGCGGCCTTATAAATACCGCTCGCCCGGCGAGTATGGTGTCATTGATGTCTATTCTCTGGGGGCAGATGGGCGTTCGGGGGGAGAGGGTATCAACGCAGATATCGGTAACTGGGTTGACGAGCGGCTGTAAAGCTATTTGCAGGGTCCGTTAAAGACAACTTCCGTGCGGAGAAAATCAATGCCGCCAGTTCGTGGAAGAGGGCAAAAGGGTGTCACGCTGATCGAGCTGCTGGTTGGCTTGTCGATAATCGCCTTTGCGTCATCTGTTATTGTTCTGACTGCGCCGCCGCGCTTGGCGCCTGCGAAGCGTGCGGCTCAATCATTAGCGGCGCAACTATATCTTGTTACGGAACAATCTATATTAACTGGTCGCCGGGCGCGCTTGGTTGCGCGCGAAGATGGCTACATCATCGAGCAGTTGCAGGCCGGTCGCTGGAACGTGCTTCACCAATGGACGCTGGACCCTCAGGACGGGGTATTGACGTTCGCCCTAATCCCGGAAACTTCCGTAAAGGACAACGCCATTGCGTTGAATGCCAATGCGTTGGCCGTGAATTTCATCGACCAGAGGGCAGGGGGGCGCGCCCGCCCTGGCGAAGAAAAGGATGATTTAAAGAAAAATGCAGATGTTCATCGTATTATCCTTGACCCATTAGGTGTTGGGGCAGCTTTTACCGTGCGTTTTGAGGGTCGCCGCGAGATTTGGCGTGTCGATCTTGACGATGCGGGCGTGATTTCGGTGACCAGGGACTAATGTACGATAGACGCACTATATCTGGCCATGGGCGGTGCCGGTACCAAGCGGGGCTGACGCTGATTGAGGTTTTGGTTGCGTTTACGATTTTGGCCGGCGTGATGGCGAGCGTTTTGACCCTGTTGAGCCAAAACACACAATTTATGGTGATTGCTGAGGATCGTCTTATGGCGAATATTCTCGCGGACAATTTGATGGTTGAGGAATTACTTGATGATCGCCGTCTCGATATTGGGTCGAAGGCGGAGCCGCGTCGATTTGCCGGGCGAGAATTTTTCTATTCCAGAACCGCACTGGAAGTGAATGCCGGTGTCTATCAGGTGAGATATGAAATTCGGCGAGGCGAGGCGGGGCAAACCCTTGCACGGGTTGTCGCGTTGCGGGAGCAGGGGCCGTGATCCATTGCACCGGAAAATCCAGGCAGTTTGGCCTTACTTTGCCAGAGCTTCTGGTGTCATTGTTGATATTTTCAATGATTTCTGGCGCTGGTGTTGTTGCTTTGCGCTTAGCGATTGAAGGGCGTGAGCAAATTCAAATTGCGGATGAACGTGTGCGCAAATGGCAGGTTGCCCGCATAATTATTCGCGAAGATCTGGCGCAAATCGCCTTACGCACCGTGCGCGATGAATTTGGTGATCCTTTGCCGGGCCCGTTTGTTGGGGGGGCAACCCTGCGCCAGGCACGCTTGCAGGAGCGGGCTAATGAGCGGCCGCTTGTTGCATTCGTTCGCAGAGGCTATGCCAATCTTGATGACGTCCAGCCGCGCTCCACCCTTCAGTATGTTGAGTATCTGGCGCGCGGCGAAGATCTGATCAGACGAACGCGCCCTTATCTGGATGCGGCACCAGGTCATGTCGTGCGCGACCGCTTGATACTGGATGATCTGAATGACGTCGATATGACTTTTCTTATCGGTCAAAACAGTCGTGGCCTTGAATGGGCGGACCTTTGGCCCAAGCCCGGCGGGGGCAATGCAGCACCACAGGCAGTACAGTTAAGTGTCGAGGTGGATCGTTTCGGGCGCCTGGACATGTTGTTTTGGGTGGACGGCGCATGACCGGCCCCGTAATTATCTCGACGGATTTTCACACGCGCCATCGACGCCAACGCGGCGTTGCCATGATTGTTGCGCTACTGATGGTTGCAACATTGTCATTCATCGCGCTTGGTTTAACGCAGTCGATGACCCGCTCGGTGCACCGGGCCGCGGCGAGCGCGGCATATTCCAATGTGTATTGGCAGGCAATTAGTGCACGCACTGTCGGGGAAATTGCGTTGCGCGCGGTGCTGGACGGTGCACAGCGCGATGGCGGTAAACTGACCCCATCCCATCCGCTATTTCTGGCTCCCGTTGATTTGCCTCTCGCGACTGGCACGGCGCGGGTCCAGTTTGCGGACGCGACAAGATGCTTCAACATCAATAGCCTTGTGGTGGGGCCGGGCGATGATGCTGATGATGCTGATGATGCCAGCGGTAATGGGGAAAATGTCGGTAAGCGCAATGCTGCCGCTGTGAGGGAATTTACGCTGCTTGCAACGTCCATTGGTTTGTCCGAAGCGCGTGCGCAACGAATTGCGAATGTCATCGCCGACTGGCTGGACAGTGACGCTGAGCAAGGTTTCGGCGGTGCGGAGGACGGGTTTTATCTGGGACTACCCTCGCCATTTCGAACTGGTACAGGGCAGATCGCTGATGTTTCAGAGTTGCGCGCGATGGATGGTATGAGCCAGCAGATTTATCGCGGGTTAAAACCTTATCTATGTGCTCATCCGGTGTCCCTGCCATCAAAGGTCAATATCAACATGTTGCGCCCGCAAGATGCGCCGGTTCTCTCTGCACTATTGGGCGGCCAGCTTGGCGTGCAGGAGGCGGTGTCCCTGATTGAAGCGCGTCCGCCCGAAGGATGGGACAGTATCGCCGCTTTTTGGGCCGCGCCGAGCCTTGAGGCAGTTGATTATGATGAGGCGACGCGCGCTCAGCGAACCTCTATTACATCTGGTTATATCGAGATTGCCGCCACGATTTCTGACAGAGAGGTCGATCTTGAGCAGCGGCTTGTTTATGAAATAGGTGCCACAAGTGATAGGGCGCGGTTGGTCAAACGGACCTTCGGAGGCGATGAATGACGTCAGTTTTGGTCGCTCTTCTTGGTGATAC
>SHAI01000091.1 GCA_004213235.1 Parvularculaceae bacterium | reverse complement strand
GCATCTGCGGTCGAAACAGCTGTCGATGCGCAATTGTCAGCGCGTGGCATCTCCGGCCTGAGTGTTACGGCGGGTGCCGGCACTGTGACGTTTACGAACTCATCTGCGTTTGATGATTTGCAAATCACGAATGCCACTGAAGCGGGTTTGGACAATGGTGATACAGTTACCATTCAAAATGGTGCCGGTGGCGCGGTAGATGTCAGTGGCGATACCAACGAAGCCGTTGCGGGTAGCGCTGAATCCACTGGTACGCAAAACCAGTTTGAATTGGTTGCTGGTTCGTATAATGAAGGTGATGGTGTTCGCATCACCGCCGGCGGTGTCAATATTGATTATGTTGCGGCTGCAGGTGACAATGCCAATGACGTTGCGGCTGGCCTTGCTTCGGCGCTGACGGCGGCAAAAGCGGAAAATCCCAGCAATGATGATCTGCAAGCCTTGACGTTCAATGTTGTTGCAGGAGCCGATCCAACAACCGATAATGCGTTTATTCAAATTGATGACGGTGTGACGGGTCAAACCATTCTCACTGGGGCTCAAAGTGGCGGTGAAGCTGCTGGTGGTCTCGCATTGCTCGCTGGTATCGATGTGTCTGACAAGGCTGGCGCTGCCCAGGCTTTGACCGATATTGAATCGCTGATCCAGACGTCCGTTGATGCCGCTGCTCAGTTTGGTTCTGCGCAGAAGCGGGTCGACATTCAGAACGATTTCATCAAGGGGCTGACCGATTCCCTCAAAGCAGGTATCGGTTCGCTTGTTGATGCGGATCTGGAGCAGGCGTCTGCAGAACTGCAGTCCCTGCAGGTTCAGCAGCAGCTGGGCATCCAGGCTCTCACGATCGCAAACCAGAGCCCGCAGACACTTCTGTCGCTGTTCCGGTAATCGAGGCTTTAGGGGCGGGGCGGCGCTAATAGCCGCCCCGGTCCACCTTGGTTGATCTAAAGTGATGAGAGTTGGGTGACAGAATGTATGACGCAATGCCATCCGGGTACGGCTTAAATGCCGAAGCTGGCTATTCAGCGGCAACCCGTACAATAGAGACTGGCCGCGATGCAGAGGCGAAGATTTTTGCACGTATGATCGCGACATTAAAAGCGGCAGCCCGCAAGAATGAAGAGGGTGACGTCCGCCCCCTTGCTGAAGCGCTTTTCCGCAACAATCAGTTATGGACAACGCTGGCAAGCGATGTTGCCCTGGAGGGTAACGAGCTACCGGTAGATCTTCGTGCGCAGATCATCGACCTTACCGCATTTACGGTGCGGCACAGTAACAAAATCCTGCAAGGGGAAGAGACGGTTGAAGCGCTGGTAAATATCAATACGGCTGTGATGCGCGGACTTCAGGGGGACACCGGCACGAGCGATGAGAAGGACGCGCCATGAGCGGTCTGGTTTTGAAATTACAGCCGGGTGAACAGATCCTGGTAAATGGTGTCGTCATGCAAAATGGCGAACGGCGTGCGCAGCTTCGTATTAAGACGAAAGACGCGAACATTCTGCGCTTGCGTGATGCACTTCACCCGGACGATGTAGATACGCCGGTCAAGCGTGTATATTACAACGCGCAACTAGCTGTTGCCGGAGAGGTGCAGGGCGCAGATATTAGCCCTATCCTTGAAAAAGACCTCACGATCTTAATTGACATCTTTCGGGACAAGGAAAGTCTGGACGCATTGGTTGCGGCGCGTAACCATGTGCGTAACGGGCAATTCTATTCCATTTTGCGTGAGCTAAAGCGCGTTTTACCGGTCGAGAAAGCGCTTTTGGAAGCTGGCGAGAAAAATAGCGTTGACCAAAAGCAGGCCGACCAGCTGGTCGAGCAGGGGAAAGACGCACCCGCGCCCCAGGCGACGGCGTTTTCAGTATCGGAAGAACGCGAAGCAAGCTGAGTAAGCGCTGCTTTGAAAATTTGGGTTTGGAATCTGGGCGCGCGCAGCGCCCTTTCTTATTCTGTCGGGGCCGTCTGCGCCGTTTCATCTGCGGCAGGATTGCCCGTGGCGATAATATTTCGTAACGCCGCGAACGCATTTTCCGGTGTATCGCTTTCCTGACTGATGAACTCATCCAACGCGGCAAACCGGTTCACCGCGAGGTCGAGCGTTGGATCGCTGCCGGCTTCATAGAGGCCAGCCTTCACCATTATCTCGCCATCGCGATAGGCACCAAGCAAGGTTCTTGCGTCCCGCAAAATATCGTTTTCTTCCTGGCTTGCCGCACCGGGCAAAGCGCGCGAAGCGCTGCGCAGGATATCAATGGCGGGAAATCGTCCGCGTTCGGCAATTGCGCGGTCGAGGATCACATGTCCGTCAAGAAACCCGCGCACGGCATCTGGAATTGGCTCGTCCATGTCGCCGCCAGCGGCCAGAACGGTAAACACCGCAGTGATGTCGCCGCTTCCTGCAGGGCCATCATCCTCAATACCCGGGCCAGCGCGTTCAACAAGACTGGAGAGCATTTGGAAGGTTGATGGTGGATAGGCACGCAAGGAGGCCGGTTCGCCGCCAGCCAAGGCGATTTCTCGATGCGCGTCGGCATAACGTGTCAGACTGTCGAATAGAAGTAATACGTGCTTGCCCTGATCGCGAAAATGCTCCGCTGCACACATTGCCGTCATGGCTGCGCGGCGCTTTAGCGGTGCTGCTTGATCTGATGTGGCGGCAAACAAAACAGTACGCTCACGAACGTCATCTGACAGTTCATGGTGAAAGAAGGCGCGGACTTCCCGGCCTCGCTCGCCAATCAGGGCGACGACAACGACATCTGCCTCGGCACGGTTCGCAAGGCTGGCGATGAGCGAGGATTTGCCAACGCCTGGCGCGGCGAACAGTCCGATTCGTTGACCGCGGCAGAGCGGTAGAAATGTGTCGAACGCATTCATGCCGCTGGCCATGCGTGTGCCAAACCCGCGTCGCAGCGCCGCTGGCGGGGCGGGGGCGTCCACTTTAAGGGGGATTGGGCCTTTTTCAGCTGGAAGCCCGTCAGCAAGATTGCCGCGGGCGTCAATCATATTACCGAGCCAGCTATTATTCGGGTGGGTATGGGCGAAGGAGACGAGTTTTGCCCGATCGCCGATGCGAACACCGGTCAACCGGTCAAAGGCGTAAATGATGCAGTTTGCTTCGGTGAAGGCGACGATCTCACCGAAGATGGAGGGTTTGTCCCCGCCAGCCACTTCGATCTCCACACCGTCGCCAACACAAGCAAGCGCGTTCAGCCCACCAATGCGCAAAGTCGTTTGGTCGATGCTGAGCACGCGTCCCCAGATGCGCATGATTTCCGATTGACCCAGTCCGCGTGTAAGGCTCGTGATTAACGTCATGTTTATAAACCTTAACAGTTTCTGCCCGAATTAGTTCGATTAATAAAACGTTCAAATTTGAATTGCATGTTAGTCCTAAGCGTAAGGTTAATGAAACGGAAGGTGACAGAAAGTGCATAAGAATCTGCAAATTCTACAAGATGCCTCCGCGCTGGCGCGTTACTCCGCGCAGCGCCACCAAGTGATCGCGGAGAACATCGCAAACGCGAATACGCCTGGTTATAAAGCGCGGGACCTGGAAGACTTCAAATCAGTGTATACTGATCACCGGTTTGACAGCCGGCCTATTGAGTGGCGGGCAATTGCTGACCCTGGGGCGGCTAAGGCGTCGCCAAATGGTAATACGGTATCCTTGCAACAGGAAATGATGCGCGGGGCGCAAGCGGAAGGTAAACACGAAGCGGCCACGCTGATTTACCGAAAAGCCATAGACATTCTGAAAATGACACTCGGTCGATAATCGCGGAAACATGTGATGAACGTATTTGAAAACACATTCTCTCTCGCTGCCAGCGGTATGCAGGCACAAACCAACCGCCTGCAAACGGTTGGTGAGAACATGGCGAACTCTGACACGCCTGGTTATCAGCGTAAATTGGTAACGTTCCAGGCGGCATATAATCCGCTTTCGCCGGATGCACCCACGGGCGTTGAGACTGGTAATACCATCTTGTCGGCCGCACCGTTTGATGAAATTTACTCGCCTTACCATCCGTTGGCAGATGAAAGAGGGATAGTCCAGGGCTCTAATGTCAATATCATGACTGAGCTGGCAGACGCTTCGGAGGCGGGTCGCACATATGAGGCGAATGTCAACATGTTCCAGCAGGCCAAGCGAATGTACTCGGCCGTGCTCGACCTGATCCGCCGCTAATATAAGAGAGCTAGAAAATGGCGATAGATCCAACAGGCGCATCATCCGCTTACGCCGCCACGAAAAAACTTCATGGTGCTGACCGCGCTGTGCGCCAGGATGAATCTGGAAATGCGCAAAAAACCCAGACCAATGGCCCCGGTTCCTTTGCGGAAGCAGCGCGCTCCGTTGCCGGTGCCGTTGCGCAAGGTGAAAAAGCCGCGACAAATATGATCGTCGGTGAGGCGGACCCGCATTCGGTTATCGAAGCCTTGGCGGTTGCTGAACTTGCCGTGGAGACGGCGGTTACCGTCCGCGACAAGGTCGTTGAAGCATATCAGGAAATTCTCAGAATGCCGATCTAATCGGCTGGGGCGTGAAATAATATGGAATCTCAAATTCTCGATCTTTTGCGCGAGGCGCTATGGGCGGGCTTCATGATGGCAATGCCATTGCTCGCAACAGCTTTGGTGGTTGGTATTTTTGTGGGTTTGATTCAGGCGTTAACCTCAATTCAGGAAATGACACTGACTTTCGTGCCGAAACTGGGGGCGATGTTGGTAGCGTTCTGGATGAGTGCGGATTTCATGTTGCGGACGCTGACGATGTTATTCGTTGACCGCATCATTCCAATGATAATCGGGTAATAAAAAACCCCAGCGTGCTGTTTAAAGCGTAGAGGATATCGGCCGTGCCGAACTTTAATATTCGTAATATTTTTCAGCCTACGGTCTTAATGGCGATGGCGCTTCTGGCGATCATCGTCATGATGATTCTGCCAATCCCGTCCTGGCTTCTTGACATCGGGCTGACGATTTCCTTCTCGCTGGCGATCCTTTTGTTCACGGTCACGCTGTTTATTGATCGGCCACTGGATTTTTCTGCATTCCCGACGGTTTTGCTCGCATCGCTCCTGTTGCGCCTGGCGCTAAATGTATCCTCCACCAAGCTGATAATAGGCCAGGGGCACACCGGGCCGGAGGCCGCAGGGGGCGTTATCAATGGTTTTGCGATGTTCATCATGGGCGGGAATATTTTCCTCGGTCTGGTGATCTTCTGTGTATTGCTCATTGTGAACTTCATGGTCATTACCAAGGGTGCTGGCCGGATGGCGGAAGTTGGTGCGCGCTTTGCTCTGGATGGTATGCCGGGCAAGCAGCTCGCGATTGACGCAGATGTCGCTGCAGGGGCTATTTCCCACGAAGAAGCCACACGCCGCCGCCGCATGGAGCAGGAAGAAACCACCTTCTTCGGCTCGCTAGATGGTGCGTCCAAGTTTGTTAAGGGCGATGCGATTGCGGGCTTGTTAATCACGCTCCTAAATCTCGTTATGGGCCTTGCTATGGGCGTTAGCGTCCATGACCTGTCGTTCGGAGATGCGGTAACGACCTATTCCATTTTGACCGTGGGTGATGGTTTGGTCTCGCAAATACCCTCCGTTATTGTTTCGATCGCGGCGGGTATCCTGCTGTCTAAGGGCGGGGTTTCCGGTGCCGTTGATCGTGCATTCGTTGCACAATTGGGGGCGCACCCGGCGGCACTGGCAACGGTTGCCGGTGTTTGTGTTCTGTTCGGGATCATGCCTGGCTTACCGTTTTTGCCGTTTACAACGGTTGGTGTCCTGCTTGGGGTTGCGGCATATTTTCAGTTTCAGAACAAAGCCGCGGAACAAGCAAAACAGGCGGCGGAGCCTGAAGAGGAAGTTCAGGAAACTGAATCCACGCTGGGTGATGTTCTGGATCTCGATGAAATCCATGTGGAATTCGCGCCGAACTTGATTGGTGTCTTGTTGAATAGCGAAGACGGGCTTGACGGACGTATTGACAAAATTCGCCGACATATTGCTTCCGCGTTTGGGTTTGTGTTGCCCGGCGTTCGGTTGACGGACAATCCGGCGCTTGGGCCGGGGGAATATGCGGTTAAAGTCCATGGCGTCAAAGTTGCCGCCGACCATGTGAAACCCGGTGCGGTGCTTGTCTTGTTGCGGGATGACATTCCCCTGGAAATTGATGGCGAGGATGTAAAAGAGCCGGTTTATGGTGCGCCAGCGCGTTGGGTTCCAGAATCGCGCAGAGAAGAAGCATCGCTTTTAGGCGTCTCCGTTATCACCCCAACGGAGGTTCTCGCGACGCACCTTCTGGAGACGGTCAAGGCGAACTTCAGTCGATTGCTCACCCGCCGGGCACTGCGGCGCATTCTCGACGCGATCGTTGGATCGTCAGACCCGGCGCGGGCGGAGGAAAATCGAAAATTGCTTGATGAGTATATTCCGGAAAAAACGCCCATTGATCTGGTGCAAGGTGTATTGCGCCTGTTGCTGGAGGAACGGGTTTCCATCCGCAACCTGCCCTTGATTCTGGAAGCAATTTCCGAGGTTAGGGATCGCTCTTCGACGACAGAGCAGATTGTTGAACATGTCCGCCAGCGCCTTGGCTTCCAGATTACCGAGGAGCTAAAAGATCAGGATGGGATGTTGCCGCTTATCCAGCTTTCGCCTGATTGGGAGCAAACGTTCCGGGAACATGAAGCTATTGGCGAGGACGGTAAGACGTCGATCGCGCTGCCCCCTTCGGACTTTAACCGTCTTGCCGGGAAGGTTCAGGAAAAACTGAATGAGGCCGCCACGAAGGGAGCATACCCTGCAATTGTGATTAGCGCGGCGCGGCGGCGGTTTTTGCAGACGGTATTAAGCTCCAAAGGGGTGCGCAATCCAGTCCTGTCCTTTGAGGAGCTGGGATTGGATACAAGGCCAACCCTGATGGGTGTGGTCTAGCGAACCATGCTTGAGTTTTTCACCATTATCGCGCCTTTTGTGTCCCTGGCGGAGGCGGATGCGGGCTATATTGCCGCCGTTTTTGCGCGCATTTCCGGCATGGTATTTTTATTGCCTGGTATCGGTGAACAGACAGTGTCGGGGCGGGTGCGGTTGGCTATTGCGTTGTCGGTAACGCTTATTGCCTATCCAATTGTTCGGGAAAGTTTCATCCAGCCGGTTGAGCTGACACAAGTCATCTTGATGCAGATTACCATTGCCGAAGCAATTACCGGCTTGGTAATCGGCTTGTCATTCAGAATGATGGTTTTTGTGCTTCAATTGGCCGGTTCGATCATTGCTCAAAACGCGTCAATTTCACAGATTTTCGGGCAGAGTGTTGCAAACGATACCCAAACGCCAATTTCCGCCCTGTTCACACTTGCAGGCATAACGCTTTCGCTCGCGCTCGGCATTCATATTGAAGCTATGAAACTCTTCATCGCCTCATATGAAATCTTTTCATTTGGCGAACTCACCTATCTGAAAGAAATGGCGTTGTGGGTTGCGGAGAAAGGCGGGGCGGTGTTCGCGCTGGCGCTATCTCTTTCAGCGCCATTTGTGGCATTAGGCCTTGCGTATAATCTCATTATCGGTGCAGCGAACCGTGCCATGCCGCAATTGATGGTCGCATTTGTTGGCGCACCGGCAATCACCGGCGCAGGCCTTATTCTTATGGCGCTCAGCGTAGGAATTATCCTGGAGACATGGTACGCCGCCTCGCATGAGCGCTTCAATCTGTTCGACATTACCGGCATGTAAGGCAAGGTCCCAATCATGGCGGATGAACAGCAGGACGAACAGGAAAAATCCCAGGAAGCCACGCCGCAGAAACTGCAAAAGGCGCGGGAAAAAGGTGACGTTCCGGTTTCAACCGAAACCCATACCGCCGCGGCATATATGGGGTTATTGGTATCGTTACTGTTCGTTGGGGGCGTGAGTGTCGATTCTGCTGGCGCGAGATTGAAAAGTTTTCTTGCCAGACCTGAGACCTATCTTCAGGAGTCGCTTTCTGGCGAATTAATCTTCGCCGCGGCGATCAGTGTTGGCCTCGCCATGTTGCCGATTTTACTTTTCCCCGCCCTCGGGGTGATAATATCTCTGTTTGCTCAGCAGGCATTTGTTTTTGCGCCATCAAAAATTGGATTGAAATGGAATAAACTGTCCATTGCTTCAAATGCGAAGCAGAAGTATGGCCCAAAGGGCATGGCTGAATTCGCGCGCAGCGTCCTTAAGCTTACCTTTGTCTTATCCGTTGCCGGGGTCGTCGCCCTCGGGTTTTTTGAAGACTTGCCGGGGCTTGCCAAACTTGAACCCGCTCTTCTCGGGGGGGCTTTGTTGGATCAGGCCCTCGGGCTTATTACCCTGTTCTTTTTGTCCGCGGCGATAATCGGGGGCATTGATTTGCCTTGGCGTCGCTTTGAACACGCTAAACGAAACAGAATGTCCTTTGACGAATTAAAGCGGGAAAACAAAGAGACCGAAGGCGATCCGTACATGAAATCCGCACGGCGTGAGCGCGCCCGTGCCATCGCGCAGCAGCAGCAGATGTTGGAAGTGCCAAAGGCGGACGTTGTTCTTGTCAACCCAACCCATTATGCGGTGGCATTGAAATGGGATCAGGAACGCGGCGGTGCCCCTGTGGTTGTTGCGAAGGGTGTTGATGAAGTCGCACGCCGGATTCGGGAAATTGCGGCCGAAGCGGGCGTGCCAATCAAGCGTGATCCACCTGTGACGCGCTCTATTTATGAGCTGGTTGATCTGGGTGAAGAAATCCGCCGTGAGCACTATGCCGCTGTTGCGACGGCAATTCACTTTGCAGAAGACATGCGCCGCAAGGCTCGCCAATTCAAATGGGGTGAATAATGAGACCGGCGCAGCTGGAAAAACTCCGTATAGCGGCGGAATTATCTTTGCAGCGAGAAATGGCGCAGCTTGGAGAGGTTGAGCGCCAACGCAGATTGCTGCGCGAGCAGGCAGACCGGCTCGAAGTGGCGACGCGCGTTGATATCAGTGCAGCAGATGGTGACGCCATTGGTGGGCATGACCTGTTATTTGCCGATAGGGCCCGGATGGCAGCGCGTCAGCATTTGTCCAAATGCCGCAATTTGCTCACAGGGTTGGATCAGGGGCCACGTGCCATTGCCCGCGACCGTGTGCGCAAAGCCCTGGCGAAGAAAAGCGTGATTGATGATTTGATCGATCAATCTCGACAATCGCGCCGGGAAAAAGCTTAGTTTATCCGAACATCGCGCTGTCGGCGTTTTCGTTTATGGAA
>SHAI01000090.1 GCA_004213235.1 Parvularculaceae bacterium | reverse complement strand
TCAGAGATTGAAACTGCTGTTCGGCACCTGTGTCAGGCTGGGAAAAGGGCTGTTTCTCGCACGCCGTTAAGCCAACCATAGCGGTAAATATAAACACCGCAGCCAAAATTCCATTATAGGTCTGGAGGGGCAGCATGACATCATTACTCAATGGCAGGGCACCAATTGTCCAGGCCATTGGGGTTTCGGGGTTAAACATCTCGCCCTTGCTCGCGCCGCTCAAAAGCGTTCCATCTGCTAGCGCTTCATGCCAGCGATGCAAATCTCTCCCAGTAGAATACAGTGAAGCCGTTGCACGAAAGAGTCTTGGGTTGATAATTGGTATATGTACAAAGGTTTCATCACCTTCGAGCATGAAGTTTCGAGCAAGCGTTGCATTCGGCTGCGTCTCGTAGATCTGGCCGGTATCGGTCAAACCTACCGGTTCAAGAATTTTTTCCTTCAGTAGCGTCTCGTAAGAGAGGCCTGTCACTTCTTCCAAGATCAATCCCAGCAGAAAGAAATTGGCATTGGAATAAAGATAATCCGTATCCGGTGGGAACTTTAGCGGAAGGTGCGCAATGGCGGCTATAAATGTATCATCTGTCAATGATCGCTTGTAGTCGCTATCGAACCAGCCGGGTAGATCGATATAGTGTGGAATGCCTGAACGGTTTTGCAGCATATGACGAACCGTGACTTGATTGGCGTATTCAGCTGCATAATCTGGTAATAGTTGATCCAGCCTAGTATCAAGCGATATTTGACCCGCCTCGATGAGCTGCAGAACCAGTATCGCCGTAAAGCTCTTTGTCATCGACGCAATCGCAAACTGGCTATCGATCGTGATTTCATCCGTGTCCAGCAAATCCGGGTGATTATAGGCTTTTTCGAAGATGATTTCGCCATTATTGGCAATGAGCACGACACCTGAAAAGCCAGACTCAGCCGCTCGATCGGAGATCATAGTGGTCAGAGATTGAAACTGCTGTTCGGCACCTGTGTCAGGCTGGGAAAAGGGCTGTTTCTCGCACGCCGTTAAGCCAACCATAGCGGTAAATATAAACACCGCAGCCAAAATCTTTCTCAAAAAACTCCACTCAACAATCAGCATGCCATAGAAATATCTGCTCATTTTCATCAATCGCGCTAACATATAACAACTCGATGGCGGGCATATCGAACCGCCGGGTCATAACGTCTTGAATCCAATATTGTAATAGGAGATGCGTACCAAAAAGCCTTGCCTCCGGTAAAGGCCACCCGTGAAGTCGGCGATATCGCCTGCAACAGATTATGCCGCGTCATTTCATACAAACCGCAAAGAAGTCAGGCGTGCTGACCTGCGGTGGCATATTGGTAACGCAATGAAGCAACCCATAACCGAAGGACAAGTTACCGAAGGACAAGTTGGTCTTTATTTATGAAGAAATATCAATAATTTAATGGTACCGGGCGCGTGAAAAACAGGTCTGCTCAGCTGCGCGGGCTAGGATTCGAGACGTTGCTATATTACATATAAAAATAAGACTTTTGGGCCAATAGTCGGTTGGGTGCGTTGCAACCTTTTGCTGACTCAAGATAATCTGACAGGCATAGAATCTTCGCGGAGTGTGGGGTTGTGACCAAGGGTGCGAACTCACGAATATTCAACGTTTTTCAGGCCAATAAAGGCTTGATCGCGAGCGTTCTGCGCCGTTTTCGGTTGTCCCAAATTGATATCGCTGATTTAACGCAAGAGACGATTTTACGGGCGCTTGAGGCTGAAAAACGTACGAAAATCAAAGAACCTCGCCGGTTTCTTGTCGGCATCGCCAAAAATGTGGCGCGCACAGAGCTAGAACGCCGCTCAAAAATGACGACCAGCCTACTAGATGATTTTGATCCGGATTCTTACGTAACTGATGAGCCGGCTGTTGATGATGCTGTCGATGCCCGGCGACGGATGCAGGTGCTTGGAGCAGCGGTCGCGCTTTTGCCGCCGCAATGTCAGAAGGTGTTTTTGTTAAAGCATGTCTACGGTGCGTCTCACAAGGAAATCGCCGATAAGCTTGATATCGCATTGAGCACCGTCGAAAAACATGTGGCCCTTGGGTTGAAGCGATGCCGAGAAGCAATGCTGAAGGAGCAAACTGCCGAGAACGCTGAGCATCAAGAAACGAGCGTATTGGGCCTGAATGATGCAGGTCAACGTTAGAGCATTATTGCGCGTATGAATAATCGATCGGACATAAAATCAGATAAGGAAATTGTTTCGGAAGCGTGCGCCTGGGTCGCACAGCTTGAGTCCGGCAATCTTTCTGCGTCGGATTTAGCCGCCTTGCGCGAATGGATGGGGCGATCCCCAGCGCATGCGCGGGAAATCCACGCCATCGCAGGTCTGTCAGGCCAGTTATCAATTTTGGCGGAATTGGCTCCCTCATTGGAAGCAAGCGTAAGTGTTGGCAATAGATTGCGTAAATCATTCAGAATAGGCGGTATCGCTTTCCCGGCGTTCGCAGCTATTGCTGCATTTGTTATCGTTAGCGGTGTTGTAATTTCTGCATACCTCTACAACGGAAACGCGGCTCCAAACATCTATAAGACAACGATAGGGGAATACCGGACCATTGCGCTCGTTGACGGTACCACTGTTTCTTTGAACACTGATACGCAGATCGAAGTTGACTATAATGACAGCGAACGTCGCGTAAGGCTCATCAACGGGGAGGCGCTTTTCGAAGTAGCTTCGAACCCGAAACGTCCGTTTGTTGTATACTCTGAGAATGCTGTCGCGGAGGCGGTTGGAACTTCTTTTGTTGTCAGGTTGAAAGAAGCGGTAACAGAGCTGGCCGTTGTCGAAGGGGTTGTTGCATTTTCAAAGCTTCCACTATCCATGGAACGCTTACCCCCGAGTGGCGCAAAAGAGCCGTCTAGGGAAAAGCTACCAACCGCTATACCACCACTTGAACGTGTTATCGTAAAAGCGGGGCAGGCGCTGACTTCAACAGAGCTGACAACCGTTACGGTCTTGGCTGAGGAGCCCAATATTCCGGTCCTCACTGAACGTGATTTGCAACGAAAACTTTCCTGGACAGATGGGTTTCTTGAATTTTCTGAAACGCCTCTTGAAGACGTTGTCTACGAGCTAACGCGCCATAACGATATCTCAATTGAAATTGCTGACCCGGATCTTAGAGATTTAAAGTTTGGCGGTATTTTCAGGACAGGTGACGTTGAACAATTGCTGGACGCCCTGGCAGGCCTTGGTGTTGTGATTGAGGACCAAGGCGACAACCAGTTTATGCTTCACGCCGCTGAGTCAGTTTAGCCAACGCTATCAAGCTACTTTTGCTGCGGTGCGATGGCGCAATAATGCAACACTGTGATGGGGTTTAATATTTTTCTTTCGGCGCACTGGCGGATTTATCATGCCCGCCAGACAGGTTATCATGGCCGTCTCGCTAAGCGAGGGTACATGTCGTGATATTGGGTTTGGGAAGAATGCGTTTGGCGCTTCGATGCGCATTTTGGTTGGCAGTGTGCTGTTTGTTTCTCGTTTCCAGCGTGAATGCGCAGGAGGATCTGAGCAATCGGCAATTTATAGATATACCTGCTCAGAATGCCGAAGATGCAGTTAAAACGCTCGCGCGCGCCAAACAGCGTTCGGTTCTTTTCCAAACAGACGATGTTGTGTCGGTAAAAACCAATGCGGTGAAGGGGGACCATTCCCTTCAACATGCCCTCGATAAATTGTTTGAGGGAACAAAACTGCAGGGCGGCCTAACGGAGAGTGGTGCGATCATTGTTTCGCAGCGCAAAGTTGAAAACTCGTTGGGAGGGAATGAACCCATGCAGGAAAAACGATCAAGATTTTTTCTTACGACAGCGCTGTCCACATTGGCAGCAACGGCTGCGATTGCCCAGGACACGACGCCAGCTGGTGAAAACCAGGACGACGTTATTATTGTTGTCGGCTCTCAGATTAAGGGCGCTGACATAGCGGGCAGTTTGCCCGTGTCAGTCTTGGGCGAGGAAGAAATTGCGCTCACCGGTGCCGTTAGTGGCGACGAACTGCTGGCGTCCATTCCGCAGATTGGTCAGGCGACTTTTAACGGCGTCGGGTTTTCAGGTGTTAACGGCGCGCAAGGCGACGTCTCATCAATTAACCTGCGCGCGATCGGGACTGGTAACACCCTTGTTCTGTTGAACGGCCGTCGCATGGTTCTGCATCCCGGCACACAAGTTGAAAATCTTGTACCGGTTAATTCCGTTAACTCGAATACGCTTCCGGTGACGGGAATTTCCCGAGTTGAGGTGTTGCGTGACGGTGCGGCCGCTCTTTACGGCACGGATGCGGTTGCTGGGGTCATCAATACGGTGCTGAAGGATGACGTTGAAGGGTTTATTGGCACGGTTCAGTATGGCTCGTCCGAAGGAACGTCTCTCGATGAGCTTTCAGCAACTATTGAAGCGGGCCACACATTCAACGACGGCCGCACGAATATCTCGTTCTTCGGTAATTTTCTGAACCGCAATGGGATGCCTGCGTCAGAGCTTTTGAACTCCTCAACGGAAGATTTGCGTATTTTCTTTGAAGGTACGCCTTTTGAGGGCGACACCCAATTGCGAAATATGTCCTCACAAGCGGCATGGGGAGAATTTCGTGCGCTTAACGGGCAAATTGCCGCAATTGGCGACGACGACTTCCATATCCAGCCTGATACGACTTCTGGGTGCCTTGTAGATCTGCCCAACGGTGTGTGTGCCGACAATGGTGGGTCGATCGGAACTGCGCTGCGCCTTGATCGAGCTCGCTATCGCGACCTGATCGGGGACACGAAACGCGGCAACGGTTTCTTGTTTATCAATCATGATCTGAACAATAATTTAGAACTTTATGGCGAAGCTTCTTATTACCGTTCGAGCTTCTTCAGGCGTCGCGAAACAGCGCAAATGCTTTCAAGCAACCGTGTTGTTGTTCCGTCGACCAACTTCTACAATGTGTTTGGCGATGATCTGCAAATTCGCGATTTGCGGCCTTTGGATGTCGGGCAGCGCAATATAAACGTCGATAATGACAGTTTCCGTATCTTGGGCGGTGTTCGCGGCGATGTCGGAAATAATTGGGATCTGGACAGCGCGTTCTTATACTCTGAAGCGACAACAGAGAGTATCACGAACAGAGTTAGTAACACGCTCTTTCAGCAAGCATTATCGCTATCAACACCTGATGCATATAACCCATTTGGCGGAGGTAATCCGGCGGATATTAATGCAGTCAACCCAGGCGTGAACTCACAGGCAACCATTGATAGCTTTATTGTGGATGTGTCCCGTCGCAGTAAAACTTCAATTCTGTTGGGAGACCTCAAGCTCTCAAATGCAGATTTTCTGCAATTCCCAGCGGGTAGCGTCGGCGTCGCGATTGGCGTTGAAGGGCGGCGTGAGACGTTTCTCGATGACCGTGATGATCGTCTGGACGGGACGATCACATTTACGGATAGCGTAACCGGCGTCACGAATGGCAGTGATGTGATGGGTACGAGCCCAACACCGGACACGGAAGGTTCCCGGGCCGTTTATTCAGCGTTTGTCGAAACGGCAATTCCCGTGGTTAGTCCGGAAATGGATATTCCATTTGTGCAAAGGCTGGACGTACAACTCGCTGCCCGGTTTGAAAGTTATTCTGATGTTGGCGAAGTTATAAAACCAAAGGTTTCGGTATCTTTATACCCCGCATCTTGGCTGCAAATTCGAGGCGCATATGCACGCGGTTTCCGCGCGCCAAATCTGGAGCAAATTAACGCAACCGGCATTCGCCGGGTGAATTCAAACCGAGAGGATTGGATTGTCTGCGAAGCAACAGCGCGTTCCAATATGACGGATTTCAGTACGGGCGACTGTGATGGGAATTCTGTCGAAAGTGTCCGCGCTGGCGGGCCTGACCTGATGCCGGAAAACAATCAAAACTTCTCCCTTGGCGGTGTTTTCCAGCCTGAGGGCTCTGGTTTGACCGTTACGGTTGATTACTGGAAAATCAAACAAACCGATGTTGTAGGTATCTTCGGGGATCAGAACCAGATTTCGTTGGACTATCTGTTACGCGTGAACGGAAGTTCGAACCCGAATGTGATTCGTGACACGCCGGACGCTGCAACGATCGCACTGTTTGCAGGCACTGGATTGGATCCGGCTGGCGAAATCTTGGTAGTTCAAGATGACTATGTAAACTTGCAACCACGCCAGGCGTCGGGTCTTGATTTTGGTCTCTATTACGATTTCGAAACTGGTATCGGAGATTTCAGCTTTTCGGCTAACGCGGCCCACCTGCTTGGGTTCTTCCAGGATCCTTCTGCCGCAGCCTCTGATATTCTTGCGGCAATCGAAGCGGGTACGCTCGACGACGCCGTCGATATCACTGGGCAGGAATCTTTGGTCGAACGAAACGGCCGGCCGAAATGGCGCGGTTCAGCCGGTTTGACATGGCGTAACGGTCCTTTCGGGGCCGGCGTGTTCGGCCGCTATATTGGGCCAGTGACTGACACGTCAGTGACCGGACCGGGTGGTGAGACCTTCCGTGTTGACGACTGGATGTCTGTAAACATGTATGTCCAATACACGTTCGAAAATGCAGGCCTTGCATCCGATACGCGCCTTCGTTTCGGTGTTCGCAATATTGCCGATGAGAAACCGCCGCTCGCAGACGAATTTGCGACCGGGTTCTATGAAGAACTGCACTCAAGCCGCGGTCGCTATTGGTATGGTTCGATCCGTAAAGAGTTTTAATCGAACCCTCCTGCCGGGCGGCTGCGTTATCAGCTGCCCGGCTTTTTCCTGATGAACTTAGTCACAAGGGCCGATAATGAGCTTAAAACTCGCCGCGCCGATATGCGCTGTCCTATTTCTCGTGACATTAAATGCTGCTCATGCATGCGAAAACGATTTCGCCAGGCTGGACGCAGATTTTGAAGGCGCACGCATGTCCGAGTGCGTTGCAAAGAAGCACAGCTTCAATATTCGAATTGACCCTGAAAATACGCCAATCAATCCAAGTCCGTGGTACGCATTTAGAGTTACGCCTAAACAGCCTGGCGAACTGAAGATTGTCATCCGATATTCTGACTCTTCTCATCGCTATCGCCCAAAGCGCAGTGATGATGCAACGGTCTGGCGTTTGATAGATGAAAAACGCGTGCGCGAACGCAGGAAAGGTAAGAAAGTTACGCTTCGTCTCGAGACGGAAGACGAACCATTCTTTGTTGCGGGGCAGGAGCTTCTCGTGGCCGGCACATATCAGAAATGGACTGATAGACTGGTTGAAGCTGCATCATTGCGAACGGAAATCATAGGTGCGTCGGTTGAAGGCCGCCCGCTTGTGGCGATCTATTCCGATCCTAAGCCTGGGGCTGAAAAGAAGGAGCATGTACTCTTCTTGGGGCGGCAGCACCCGCCGGAACTTACCGGCTCTATCGCGATGTTGTCTTTTCTGGAAACTGTTTTCGCAGACACGGCGCTTGCGAGACAATTTCGTGACCGCTTCCATATTACTGCAATTCCGCTGATGAACCCGGATGGCGTTAAGAACGGCAATTGGCGTCACAACACGAACGGCGTGGATCTCAACCGGGATTGGGGACCATTTACACAGCCAGAAACACAAGCTGTTAAAAGATTAGCTGATGCCATTGCGAACGATAAAAATGGCGAGTTGCGTTTGATGCTTGATTTTCATTCGACGAGCCGAAATGTTTTCTACACTCAGTTTCGGGATGTTGAAACAATCCCGCCCAAATACACGCGTGATTGGCTGGCAGCTGCCAATGCGCGCCTGAAAGGCCGTGCATTTGAGCGCGCTGAGCGGCATCAGACGGAGCTTCCAACGTCCAAGAACTATTTTCACGGCCGATTTGGCGCGCCGGCGATTACATATGAGCTTGGCGATCAAACCGATCGTCGCCTTATTCGTGGGTCCTCCATTATCTTTGCGGAGGAAATGATGGAAACACTTCTCGCCAGTGATCCCTCTCTTGCAGACAAGGCTAGCCCTCCCAATAGCGAATAAATGATGACGGTTGTTGTTGTTCTTGGTGCAGGCGTTGTCGGTGTGACAACGGCTTGCGCCTTGGCAAACAGAGGTTGCATCGTCAACTGTTATTGATCTGCGAAACGAGCTTGCAGGCGAAACAAGTTTTGCGAAAGAGTATTCAGGTATCAGATGCTGCATCAATCGCGGCGGATTATTCGCGCAATTTCGTTTGACACACTACCCGGCCAGAGGTTCCTTGCGCTGCCGTTTGTAAAGTAAATTACCGTGATACTCTGGGGATTTCCCGGTTCGAAGAAATGGCGAACATCGGTTCGATTTCCCCCACCATGCCCAACAATCCGCATGTGATCATCTTCAGCAAACTCCCACCCATTGGCAAAGTTGGCAACGGAGCCATCATTAAGAAGAACGGGGGTCCACATGGCAGCCATAGAATCTTCGGATAAAAGACTATTGTCCAAAAGCGCGGCAAACCACTTGGCCATATCTAATACTGTAGTGTTCAACCCTGTGCTGGCAAACATATAGTCCGGCTGGTCTACATGAACGTTGCGCGCGAGCACGCCACTTGCTGAGCGATATGTCGTTGCACGGCCCGCGACAACCGCGTACTCGCCACCATAGGATGTGTTGGCCAGTCCCAATCTATCAATCATACGGGTCGTCATCGTTTGTACGAATTCTTCGCCGGATGTCCGCTCGATGATCATCTTGAGCAAAAGATAATTGGTTTGATTGTAGCGAGTTGCGCTTCCCGCCTCGAACTCCAAAGCCTTGTTCGTGACAGATTGAAATGCGTCATGTTGCGTCTCGGGGGTCGGGCTCGGCCACTGATAATAATCTGGAAGTCCCGTCATGTGCGACATCGCTTGGCGTACGGTTATGTGTTGCCAAGCTCTAGGTAGGTCTCTCAGATACTGGCTTACGGATATGTCGAGCTTAACTGTTCCGGCTTCCACCAATTGCATAATCGCGACATTGACAAAGAGTTTGGCCAGCGAAAAGCTTTGATAGACCGTATTTTCGCTGGCAGCTACACCAAGCTCAACGCTTGCCATACCTCGTGCACTGGTATGGACGATTGTTCCATTCTTCAAAACAACGAGTGATTGACCGGCTATCCCGTATTCAGATGTAATGTTTTCAAGATATGCTTCAATTTCGGCTTTAACATCTTCTGCGAGTTCGACCTCCGCTGACGCCACCTGGATTGGGCTCGCGAATAAGAAAATTATGATGACGATGATTGAGTAGAGGCGGTGCATTTGAAGTGTTCATCCCTCTGTCCGA
>SHAI01000009.1 GCA_004213235.1 Parvularculaceae bacterium | reverse complement strand
TTTTCTTGCGTGGTGCCCATGGGTATCGCCAACGGCACGGACGTGAAGGTTTGCGGTAGGCGCGAGCGGTCGAGCTTTATGAGCAAAACAGTCATTTTTATGTGATTTGGTACAATCCTCGAACCAGCTTAATATGACGCCATCTATGGGCGACGGTAAAAAGTCATAAACGGGAGCGCCAGTCTCAGATGCTTCGGATTGCCACAAAACATACTCTAGCGGGATATTGATGAGCGTCCTTGTCACAGGCGGAGCCGGGTATGTCGGGGCGCATATGTTGCTGGCGTTGCAGGCGGCAGGGGAGGCGGCTGTTGCGCTGGATGATCTTTCAGGCGGCGCAGTTTGGCTCACCCCGTTGCCGGAGCGTCTCGTCGTGGGCGATGTCGGGGACGCTTTAACGGTTGCCCGGATCGTGGACGATTACGGCGTTGATGAGGTTATCCATTTTGCCGGGTCAACGCTGGTCCAGGATTCCGTTCATCATCCACTTGATTACTACACGAATAACACGGCGAAGACACTTGCGCTTTTGGAAACCTGTGTGCGCAAGGGCGTAAAGCGTTTCATTATGTCGTCTACGGCGTCCGTTTATGGAACGCCGAAATCGTCCCCGGTGTCGGAACATGCGGAGATAACGTCGATCTCGCCCCATGGCGCGTCCATGGCCATGAGCGAGCGGATTCTGGCCGATGTGGCGAAGGTGCATGACATTGCCTACACAACATTGCGGTACTTCAATGTTGCCGGTGCAGATCCGGAGTTGCGGGCGGGCCAGATCGGAAAGCCAACCCACCTGATGCGGGTCGCCGCGCAGATCGCCGTTGGTGTGCGCCAGGAAACCCTGCAGATCTACGGCACGGATTATCCCACGCCAGACGGCACCGCCATTCGCGATTATGTCCATGTGAGCGATCTTGCAGATGCCCACCTGGCGGCGCTGACCCGGTTGCGTCACGGCAGGGCGTCAACGACGCTTAACTGCGGCTATGGGCGCGGATATTCTGTGCTGGAAGTGATCGATGCCGTTGAGCGCGTTACCGGCACGCGCCTGCCCCATGCCCCGGCTGAGCGCCGACAGGGAGATCCGCCACAGCTCATTGCCGATAGCGCCGCGATCAGATCCATGCTCGACTGGCGTCCTAGATATGACGAGATCGATATCATTCTATCAACGGCGATTGACTGGGAGCGCAAAATCTCAGCGTCAAACGGTAATGCATCAATATCTGCTGCGCGTTGATAAAGGCGCGTTGCGGCGTTCGGGCGCTTTTTGCCCGCCTGAATCACAATGGCATTTCGGGAGCGGCGGTATGCCGGTTAATCGATGGTTCTTGTAAACTGGGGTCTCAGGGCGCTTTTTGTTCTACTTGTTATTGCCGTGACCTATCTGAGCGTCGCGCCAAACCCGGTTGGTGTCAAAAGCGGCAATATTTTAACGGTGTGGCTCAGCGAACATATTCTCGGTGATGCGGGTTACTCAGACAAGGTAGCGCATTTTACCGCCTATTTCGCGCTTGCCGGCGTGTTTGTGCTTGCGCGGTTTTCGACCGGTATGCGCGCATTTGCTGGCGTTGTTGCGCTTGGGGCCTATGGGGGCGTTTTGGAGATCGTGCAGGGCGGGATAGTTTCCCGGTCGATGGAAGGGCTTGATGCTCTTGCAAACGCCGCTGGTGCACTGAGCGGCTATCCAGCTGCTATGGCTTTGATGGCCGGTTGGCGCATTTTGGTCGGCCAAAGGACAGGCGAAACTTCGAATTGACCATCAGTACGCGACGTAAGTCCCCGGCATTTGTGGTGCTGAAGGTTAACCAGCGCCGCGTGATGAGTTTTTTGGGATGTGGCTATTTTTTTGTTTGGTGCGGAACACATGCACTTAACCGCCCAAACCTATGCCAGCATCGCGGCGGTGTAAGCTACCGGCGTTAACGCTATCAGCACAACCGAAACAGTCACCATTACAGAAATCGCTTTAGCCATTTTATTTCTCCTCAGTTTCTCTTGATGAGGATGAAATAGGTAGTTTTTGCTGACGGGTAAGATGTTTGCCCCGCGCTCTGGCGCGCTTTTGCATCGTGTCGTCGAAAGCGAAAAAAACTGCCTTCCGTTTGGCTTGGTAAGTCTTCGGTTCGTCGTCTGACGGAGGGGTGGCCCCTTCTGCCGATGGGTTTTTCTGACAAACGAACACCATTAAAATTCGCCGAAAGGCAAAATAAACCAAAGCTGGCCGGGAATGCGGCTGAGGCGGTAGCGGAGCTGAAATGGCTGATTTGTTTACATTAGAGAACCTCTTTACGCTTGCGATGCTGGTATTGCTGCAGGCGGTGTTGGGGTTCGACAACCTGCTTTACATTTCTATTGAGTCCCAGCGGGTAAGGCCCGAGCGTCGCCAGTTCGTTCGCCGTATCAGCATCGCGCTGGCAATTTTGTTCCGCCTGATTTTTCTTTTTGCTGTGGTCGGGGTGATTGGCCGGTTCGCCGCGCCGTTCTTCTCCCTCAATCTGGGGTTTATCGACGCGAACTTCACGATCCATTCGATTGTCTCGCTCTTTGGCGGCGCGTTCATCATGTACACGGCCACAAAAGAGATCATGCACCTGCTTGCGATTGATCACATTGAAGCCGTAGAGGGAACAAGCGAGCGGACGGTCCCTGTGGCGATGTTCTGGATTGTCTCAATGAACCTGGTTTTCTCTTTTGACTCTCTGCTCTCCGCGATCGCGCTCACGGACGTACTGCCGGTTATGGCAACCGCGATTATTATTGGCGGTATCTTGATGATCGCGCTGGCGGATCAGGTGGCGAGTTTCATTGAGAAGAATCGAATGTATGAGGTCATTGGCCTTTTCATTCTTTTTATTGTCGGGATTTTGTTGATCTCCGAGGGTGGTCATCTTGCCCATATGCGGTTGTTCGGGTTTGAAGTGACGCCAATGTCGAAGACGACGTTCTATTTTGTGATTTTCGTAATGGTCGTCGTGAGCGCTGTCCAAACGAGGTATCGCAAAAAGCTCGAACTTCAACGCGCTGCGGAACGACACCCCCAAACAGCACCAAATCCCGGCGGTGTGGGCAGTTGAGCTCGCCAGGTACGCGGCCATGCTGATGGGCTTCGACTCAGCGCGAACGCGGCGACATATCAGTCGGATTAACGATTTGATTTTTGTTTTTCGAAGAGATTCGTATTTGTTCGCCACGAACTGAGTCATCAACTGGGCTATCAACTGGCTCGTTTTGAGATTTGAGGTTTCCAAAAGGCGTCATTTTCAGCTAAAAAATTCCTGTTAACGCGAGAAACGTGCATGGCTCCCGGGTCGGGCGTTTTCTTCCTTAAAAAATTACAATAAAGCGCACAGCATGTATTGACCCCGTTGGGGTGCCCCGTTATGTCTCGCGCCGCTGGATGACTGGCAGTCAGTGTGTTCTGAAACGCAGTCCACTTTATCCACGAATGTGAATTATCTGAGCGGCGAGATCTCGCACCTTGTCGCTTTTTGAGTGTTACGGTGAAATCGGCCGGGGGTCGGTTCGCCTTTATGCCGTTGGCTATGGTGCATTTCGCGTCGAAAGTCGGCTGGTAAAAATGAATGACTTTGAGTTTTAAGGCTCTGAGGAGACGGGATGCCGACGATCCAACAGCTGATCCGCAAGCCGCGGAAGCCGCGCCGCAAGATTAATAAGGTGCCGGCAATGGAAGCAAATCCGCAAAAGCGCGGTGTTTGCACGCGCGTCTATACGACGACACCAAAGAAGCCGAACTCGGCTCTTCGGAAGGTCGCGAAGATTCGTTTGACCAACGGCTATGAAGTCATCGGCTACATCCCAGGTGAAGGCCACAACCTGCAGGAGCACTCCGTTGTGCTCATTCGCGGCGGCCGTGTGAAAGACCTTCCGGGCGTGCGTTATCACATCATCCGCGGTGTGCTCGATACGCAGGGTGTGAAGGACCGCAAGCAGCGTCGTTCGAAATACGGCGCGAAGCGGCCGAAGTAAGGGAGCGGAAGAGATGTCACGTCGTCACCGCGCTGAAAAACGCGAAATCCACCCAGATCCGAAGTTTGGTGATCTCACCGTTTCGAAGTTCATGAATTACGTCATGATCGACGGTAAAAAGCCTGCGGCGGAAAAGATTGTTTACGGTGCCCTTGACCGGATCGAAGAGAAGACCCGTCGCGCACCGATCGAATTGTTCAAGGAAGCGCTTGAGAACGTCACCCCAGCAATCGAGGTTCGTTCGCGCCGTGTCGGTGGGGCGACCTATCAGGTGCCGGTCGAAGTTCGTGCCGATCGCAAGGCGGCCTTGGCAATGCGCTGGATTATCAATGCTGCGCGCGCGCGCAATGAGACGACAATGGTTGACCGCCTGTCTGGCGAGTTGATGGACGCTGCTCAGAACCGTGGTTCTGCTGTTAAAAAGCGCGAAGACACCCACCGGATGGCGGAAGCTAACCGCGCCTTCTCGCATTATCGCTGGTAGTTGAGGAATTAAGCCGGTTCGCCGGCGGTTGAGGATCAAACGTCATGGCCCGTTCGCATAAGATCGAGGATTATCGTAACTTCGGCATCATGGCCCACATTGATGCGGGGAAGACAACGACGACCGAGCGCGTTCTTTATTACACGGGCCGGAGCCACAAGATTGGCGAAGTTCATGATGGCGCGGCCACGATGGACTGGATGGAGCAGGAACAAGAGCGCGGCATCACGATTACGTCCGCTGCGACGACATGCTTCTGGAACGATAAGCGCCTGAACATTATCGACACGCCAGGCCACGTTGACTTCACGATCGAGGTTGAGCGTTCGCTGCGGGTGCTTGATGGTGCTGTTGCACTTCTTGATGCCAATGCCGGTGTCGAGCCTCAAACCGAGACCGTTTGGCGCCAGGGTGACAAATATAACGTCCCGCGCATGTTCTTCATCAACAAGATGGACAAGATTGGGGCTGATTTTTATCGGTCAGTGGATACTATCCACGATCGTCTCGCTGCGAAGACAGTTGTGCTTCAGCTGCCCATCGGCGCAGAGAATGATTTCGCTGGTGTTGTCGATCTCATCAAGATGAAGGCGATTATCTGGGAAGAGGAAAGCCTCGGCGCGGCGTTCCACGAGGAAGATATTCCCGCCGATCTGGTGGATAGAGCGGCTGAATACCGCGAGAAGATGATCGAAACCGTCGTAGAGTTGGACGAAGAGGCTTTGGAAAAGTATCTTGAGGGCGAAGAGCCGGATACTGAAACCATCAAGCGGCTTATTCGTAAGGGAACCTGTACGGTTGAGTTTCATCCTGTTCTTTGCGGTTCGGCGTTCAAGAACAAGGGCGTACAGCCAATGCTCGACGCCGTTGTGGACTTTTTGCCGAGCCCTGTAGAAGTTCCTTCGATCAAGGGAATTCATCCTGATACAGACGAGGAGCTGGTCCGCAAGTCTTCTGATGAAGAGCCGCTATCCATGCTCGCCTTCAAGATCATGAATGACCCGTTCGTTGGCTCGCTGACATTCTGCCGGCTTTACTCCGGTAAGATGGAGCAGGGCATGTCCGTCATCAACACGGTGAAGGGCAAGAAAGAGCGTATCGGACGCATGTACATGATGCACTCTGATGACCGTGAAGATATCAAGGAAGCCTATGCTGGCGACATTGTCGCGATTGGCGGGCTGAAGGATACCACTACCGGTGACACCTTATCTGAATCTGCCAAGCCAGTTGTTCTGGAGCGGATGGAGTTTCCTGATCCGGTTATTGAGCTGGCGGTCGAGCCAAAAACGAAGGCTGACCAGGAAAAAATGGGCATTGCCTTGCAGCGTCTTGCGGCTGAGGACCCGTCCTTCCGTGTGACCTCCGATGAGGAGAGCGGTCAGACGATCATCAAGGGTATGGGTGAATTACACCTTGATATTCTGGTCGATCGCATGAAGCGTGAGTTCAAGGTGGAAGCAAATATCGGTCAACCGCAGGTTGCGTACCGCGAGAGCTTCACCAAAGAGCATACGATCGATTATACCCACAAGAAACAGTCCGGTGGTTCGGGTCAGTTTGCGCGGGTGAAAATGAACATCATTCCTGGCGAGCCTGGGTCTGGTTATGAATTCGAGAGCAAGATCGTTGGCGGTGCTATTCCGAAGGAATATATCCCTGGCGTAGAGAAGGGTCTCAACTCGATCCGCGAGACCGGTATGTTGGTCGGCTTCCCGATTCTGGACTTTAAAGTAGAGCTTTTTGATGGTGCGTTCCACGATGTGGACTCCTCCGTCCTTGCTTTCGAAATAGCAGCGCGCGCAGCAATGCGCGAAGCGAAGTCGCAACTCGGCATGGCCCTTCTGGAGCCGGTTATGAAGGTCGAGGTTGTGACGCCTGAAGAATATACTGGAACAGTCATCGGTGACTTGAACTCTCGCCGCGGACAGATCCAGGAACAAGAAATGCGCGGAAACGCGAATGTTGTGCACGCTATGGTGCCGCTCGCGAATATGTTCGGCTATGTCAACGCACTGCGTTCATCGACCCAGGGTCGTGCGCAGTACACGATGCAGTTCGACCATTATGAGCGTGTACCGCAGGCGGTACAAGAAGAGGTCCAGGCGAAGTTGGCCGGGTAACCGGCGCTTTGAATGGTTTGTTGAAGGTCCACCACGAGTTTGTCGTCAGGAGACGGAGAGAATTAGATGGCTAAGGAAAAGTTTGAACGCACAAAGCCGCACGCCAATATCGGCACCATTGGTCACGTTGACCATGGTAAGACGACCCTGACGGCGGCGATTACCAAATATTTTGGTGACTTTAAGGCTTATGATGAAATCGACGGCGCGCCAGAAGAAAAGGCACGCGGTATCACGATTTCGACGGCCCACGTCGAGTATGAAACCGAGAACCGTCACTATGCGCACGTCGACTGTCCAGGTCACGCTGACTATGTGAAGAACATGATCACCGGTGCGGCGCAAATGGACGGCGCAATCCTCGTGGTGAACGCAGCTGACGGCCCGATGCCACAGACGCGTGAGCACATTCTTCTTGCGCGCCAGGTTGGCGTTCCGGCGATCGTTGTATTCCTGAACAAGGTTGATCAGGTTGACGACGAAGAGCTTCTTGAGCTTGTTGAGATGGAAGTTCGCGAACTGCTTTCTTCCTACGACTTCCCTGGCGATGATATTCCAATCATCAAGGGCTCCGCGCTTGCTGCGATGGAAGGTAACACCCCTGAGATCGGTGAGAACGCAATCAAAGAGCTTATGGCGGCTGTTGATGATTACATCCCGACGCCAGAACGTCCGGTAGATCTTGAGTTCCTGCTCCCGATCGAAGACGTGTTCTCTATCTCTGGTCGCGGTACCGTTGTTACGGGCCGGGTTGAGCGCGGTGTTGTAAACGTTGGTGACGAGCTTGAGATCGTCGGCGTCAAGGACACCCAGAAAACCACCTGTACCGGTGTTGAGATGTTCCGTAAGCTTCTCGACCGCGGTGAGGCGGGTGACAATGTTGGCGTCCTCTTGCGCGGTATCGACCGTACAGCTGTTGAGCGCGGTCAGGTTCTTTGTAAGCCGGGTTCGGTTACGCCGCACACGAAGTTCGAGGCCGAGGCCTATGTTCTGACGAAAGAAGAGGGCGGACGTCATACGCCGTTCTTCAATAATTACCGTCCGCAGTTTTACTTCCGCACCACCGACGTGACCGGCGTTGTCACGTTGAAAGAGGGTACGGAGATGGTTATGCCAGGCGACAATGTTGAAGTTAACGTTGAGCTGATCGTGCCAATCGCGATGGAAGAGAAGCTCCGCTTCGCTATCCGTGAGGGTGGCCGCACCGTGGGTGCTGGCATCGTTGCGAAAATCATCGAGTAGTGAATGACTGAATATGCGCAGGGCATGATTGAGTGCCCTGCGTTTTTCTTTTTTCTGTAGGCCGGGATGTTTCTCACCGGCAGGACTAATTCGGAAGTGCGCCATGCAACAGAATATTCGCATACGGTTGAAAGCGTTTGACCATCGGGTTCTCGATGCGTCGACGAACGAGATCGTTCACACAGCCAAGCGCACGGGCGCGCAGGTTCGCGGACCAATTCCTCTTCCGACCCGTTTGGAGCGGTTCACGGTTAACCGGTCACCGCACGTGAATAAGAAATCCCGCGAGCAGTTCGAGATGCGCACACACAAGCGTATGCTGGATATCGTGGATCCGACACCTCAGACAGTAGATGCGCTGATGAAGCTCGACCTGTCTGCCGGTGTTGATGTTGAGATCAAGCTCGGAGCTTAAGAGATGCGCACGGGTCTTATTGCAAAAAAGGTGGGCATGACCCGCATTTACCGCGAGGACGGCGAGCACGTTCCGGTGACGGTAATGCATATTGACGGCTGTCAGGTCGTTGGTCAGCGCACGAATGAGAAAAATGGCTATACCGCCCTCCAGCTTGGGGCTGGTGCCAAAAAGGCCAAGCGGGTCAACAGGGCCGAGCGCGGCTACTTCGCGCAGGCGAACGTAGAGCCGAAGCAGAAGCTTGTTGAGTTCCGCGTCACTGAGGACAATCTCGTTGACGTTGGCGCTGAGTTGTCTCCGGGCCACTTTATTGAGGGCCAAAAGGTTGACGTTACCGGCGTGTCGATCGGTAAGGGTTTTGCAGGTGCCATGAAGCGCTGGAATTTCGGCGGGCTTCGCGCAACCCATGGTGTGTCTGTGTCGCACCGATCCCACGGGTCAACCGGTCAGTGTCAGGATCCGGGTAAAGTCTTCAAGGGCAAGAAGATGGCCGGCCATATGGGCGCACGCCGTCGGACCACCCAGAACCTTGAGGTCGTTCGTGTCGATGAAGCGCGTGGCGTAATCTTGATAAAAGGCGCGGTCCCCGGCCCTAAGTCGGGCTGGGTTATGATTCGCGATGCCGTGAAAAAGGCGTTGCCCGATGACGCGCCGCGTCCGGCGAAGATCCTTGAGGCGAGCTCGGATAATGCCGTCGCAGAGGGAGCAGAGTAATGAAAATCGATGTTCGCACCCTTGATGATGGCGCTGCAGGGTCAATTGACCTTGATGACGGCGTTTTCGGCCTCGAGCCGCGCAAGGATATTCTGCACCGTATGGTGGTTTATCAGCTCGCCAAACGCCAGCAGGGAACCCACAAGGCAAAGGAGCGCAATGAAGTGCGCGCGACGGGCAAGAAATTCGTTCGTCAAAAGGGTTCCGGTGGTGCACGTCATGGCGACAGGAAGGCCCCGCAGTTTCGCGGCGGCGGCAAGGCACATGGGCCCCGGGTTCGCAGCCATGCGATTTCTCTGCCGAAGAAGGTTCGCGCCCTCGCCATGAAGCACGCTTTGTCAGCGAAGGTAGCGGCCAATGAGCTGGTTGTTATCGACGGGACCAGTCTTGGCGAGGTCAAAACGAAGGCGCTGAAGGAACGGTTTGGCAAGATCGGGCTTGAGAACGCGCTGATCGTTGATGCCGAGGTGGATGCCAAATTTGGTCTCGCCGCCCGTAATATTCCGAATGTGGACGTTCTGCCTCTGGTTGGCGCAAATGTTTACGACATTTTGCGGCGTGACAAACTGGTGTTGACCAAGGCGGCGGTTGAAGGTCTGGAGGCACGCCTCAAATGACGACGATTGAAAAACACTATGACACTATCCTGTCGCCGGTCGTGACAGAGAAGTCGACACTGGCATCAGAAAACAATCAATTCGTGTTTCGGGTTCCTCTCACCGCGTCGAAGCCGGAAATTGCTGAGGCAGTTGAGGCTTTGTTCAAGGTGAAGGTCACGGCGGTGAATACGCTGCGCGTGAAGGGTAAAACGAAACTGTTCCGTGGGCGTCGGTATACGCGCTCAACGGTGAAAAAAGCGATTGTCACGTTGGCTGACGGGCAGTCGATTGATGTAACGACGGGCCTTTAATTGAGAGCTGAGGGTGTCCGGCATTGACGGGCGCCTTTGTGAGATGAAGCAGTAGCGACCTGAACGGTAAAGATTATGGCGCTGAAGAAATATAATCCGACGACCCCGTCCCAGCGGCAACTTGTCCTGGTCGACCGCAGTGATCTGTGGAAGGGGCGCCCAGAAAAGACCCTTACAGAGGGTCTCACCTCGAAGGGTGGGCGTAACAATCACGGGCGCATTACGGTTCGCCGGCGTGGTGGCGGTGCGAAAAAACTTTATCGCCGCGTTGATTTCAAACGTCGTAAGTTCGACGTGGAAGCTAAGGTTGAGCGGATTGAGTATGATCCGAACCGCACGGCGTTCATCGCCCTGATCAAGTATCTTGATGGCGAGCTGTCCTACATCATCGCGCCCCAGCGGGTGCAGGTTGGTGACAAGGTGATTTCCGGCGAGAAGGTTGACGTCAAGCCCGGGAATGCGATGCCGTTGCGTTCCATTCCGGTCGGGACAATCGTTCACAATGTCGAGTTAAAGCCGAACAAGGGTGCGCAGATCGCGCGGTCCGCGGGTGCCTATGCGCAGCTCATTGGCCGCGACGGTCCGATGGCCCAGCTCCGGTTAACCTCCGGTGAGGTTCGCGTTGTGCTGGGTACCTGCATGGCGACGATCGGGGCGGTATCCAACCCTGACAAGATGAACGAGAACATCGGTAAGGCAGGTCGGGCAAGACATAAGGGCAAACGCCCGTCGGTCCGCGGTGTTGTGATGAACCCGGTTGATCACCCCCATGGTGGTGGTGAGGGACGCACGTCCGGTGGTCGTCACCCGGTGACGCCTTGGGGCAAGCCGACCAAGGGTGCTCGGACCCGCAAAAACAAGCAGACAGACAAGTTTATCATTCGCTCGCGCCACGCGCGGAAGAAATAGGGAGGCGTTGGAGCCATCATGCCTCGTTCCGTTTGGAAGGGTCCTTTTGTGGACCGGTATCTTTTGAAGAAAACCGAAGACGCGCAAGCCGGCGGTCATAAGGGCGGCGTGAAGACGTGGTCTCGTCGCTCGACGATTTTGCCACATTTCGTCGGTCTGACGTTCAATGTTTATAATGGCAAAAAGTTTGTCCCAGTGCACGTTACTGAGGATATGGTTGGCCATAAACTTGGTGAGTTTTCTCCGTCTCGGACCTATTACGGTCATGGTGCGGACAAGAAGGCGAGAAGGAAATAGTCATGGGTCAGAAGGCTAATTCCCGCAGGATCGCCGAGAATGCCGCAATGGCGAAGGCGCGAATGATCAAGACGTCACCGCAAAAACTCAATCTTGTTGCGCAAATGATCCGTGGCAAGAGAGTAGAAAAGGCGATGGCCGACCTGACGTTCTCGCGCAAGCGTGTTGCACATGAGGTCAAGAAGGTGTTGGAAAGCGCCGTGGCCAATGCTGAAAACAATCATGACCTGGATATAGATGCGCTTGTCGTTGATCAGGCGTTTGTCGGTAAGAACCTGGTTATGAAACGCTGGCGCCCACGTGGTCGTGGCCGCGTTGGCCGTATTTTGAAGCCGTTCGCGGAAATCACCATCGTGGTGAAAGAAGTTGAGGAGGCCGCGTAATGGGGCAGAAAGTAAATCCTATTGGCCTGCGTCTCGGCATTAATCGCACGTGGGATTCCCGCTGGTATGCGCCATCGGATACCTTTGCTGATTTGTTGCACGAGGACATCCGTATCCGTCGCTTTCTCGAGAAGAAGCTCAAGCAAGCGGGCGTTTCGCGTATTGTCATTGAACGGCCCCACAAAAAATGCCGCGTAACCATCTACACGGCGCGTCCTGGCGTTGTGATCGGTAAGAAGGGCGCTGACATCGAGAAGTTGCGTAGTGAGCTTCAGAAGCTGACTGAATCTGAAACGGTGTTGAATATTGTTGAGATCCGGAAACCGGAAATTGATGCGACGCTCGTTGGTGAAAATATAGCCCAGCAGCTAGAGCGCCGCGTGGCGTTCCGCCGGGCCATGAAGCGCGCAATGCAGACAGCGATGCGCATGGGTGCGCTCGGTATCCGTGTGAACGTTGCCGGCCGTCTTGGCGGTGCAGAGATTGCACGAATGGAATGGTACCGGGAGGGCCGGGTGCCGCTGCATACACTGCGTGCGGATATCGACTATGGCGTAGCAACGGCGCGTACGACTTATGGTGCCATCGGCATCAAGGTTTGGATCTTTAAGGGTGAAATCTTGGAACATGATCCAATGGGCCAGGAAAATCGCCTGCTTGAAACCCAGACGGGCAGCGTCGGTCAGATGCGCGGCGGCGCGTCGACGAACTAATTGATAGCGTTCTGATAACAAGGACGGAGTTGGAGAGGCGAGATGCTTCAGCCGAAACGGACAAAGTTCCGCAAACAGTTTAAGGGCCGCATCAAGGGCGTGGCAAAGGGCGGTACAGCGCTCAATTTCGGTTCTTTTGGACTGAAAGCGATGGAGCCAGAGCGGATTACGGCGCGCCAGATCGAGGCGACGCGCCGGGCCATAACCCGGGCCATGAAGCGTGCGGGCCGGGTATGGATTCGTATCTATCCTGACGTACCGGTAACGGCAAAGCCGACCGAGGTCCGGATGGGTAAAGGCAAGGGGTCTGTCGACCGTTGGGTGGCAAAGGTGAAGCCTGGCCGCGTGATGTTTGAAATTGACGGTGTATCCGAAGAAATTGCGCGTGAGGCGCTTGCGCTTGGTGCAGCGAAACTGCCGATTAAGACGCGCGTTATTCAGCGCGTTGGCGAATAAGGAGCGGGAGCGATGAAAGCGTCAGAGACCCGTGAGATGACGGAAGATCAGCTGAAAGACAAACTTACTCAGCTGAAGAAAGAACAGTTTAATCTGCGTTTTCAACGGGCGACCGGTCAGTTGGAAAAGACGGCGCAGGTTCGTGAAGTGAGACGTGATATTGCAAGGGTCAAGACGATCCTTCGTGAGAAAACCAACGCTGGCGCTGCATAGCCGTATACGGTGCAGTGAGTTTCAGCGAAGGGTAAGGAAATAGAGAAATGCCAAAGCGGATTTTGCAGGGCACGGTCGTCAGCAACAAGACCGATAAGACTGTCATCGTTCGGGTAGAGCGCGTTACGCGTCACCCTGTCCTGAAGAAGACGGTACGGCGGTCCAAGCGGTTCCATGCGCATGACGCGGAGAACAAGTTTGGCGAGGGCGATCTTGTGTTGATTCAGGAATGTGCGCCATTTTCCAAGCTGAAGCGCTGGGAAGTCATCGGTGCGGGCTCGAAGGCCTAATTAGTTTATGGCGCTGCGTGCGCTGGTTGATTGAAATAGTTGCGAGGCTCGTGCGGAGCCGGATCGGAGGGTCAAGATGATCCAGATGCAGACGAATTTGGACGTGGCGGATAATTCCGGGGCGAAGCGGGTTCAGTGTATCAAAGTGCTCGGCGGCGCGAAGCGGAAATATGCGCGCGTTGGTGATATCATCGTGGTCTCCGTGAAGGAGGCTATTCCGCGTGGCCGTGTGAAAAAAGGCCAGGTCATGAAGGCTGTCGTTGTCCGCACGGCGAAGGATATCAAGCGCCGGGACGGCTCTGTGATCCGTTTTGACGGCAATGCGGCAGTTATGATCAACAATAACAAAGAGCCTATCGGCACACGGATTTTTGGTCCAGTGACGCGGGAGTTGCGCGCTGCCCAGCATATGAAGATTGTGTCATTAGCACCGGAAGTGCTCTGAACTGGTTATAGTGCTGACGGCGTTTGGCCCGATGCGTAAATGAGAGGCTGCATCATGGCGGCAAAGATTAAAAAGGGCGACACGGTCGTCGTTCTGGCGGGAAAAAGCCGCGGGACAGAGGGCGAGGTTCTTGCCGTCTATCCTAAGGAGAACCGGGTTCTGGTTCGCGGTGTTAACGTGATCGCGCGTCACACGAAACAGACGGCGCAAGAGCGTGGCGGGATCATTCGCCGTGAAGCGCCGATCCACGTATCTAACGTTGCCATCAGCGTTGAGGGCAAGCCTTCGCGCGTAGGCTTCAAGGTTGAAGGCGATAAAAAGGTTCGGGTCGCGAAGCGAACCGGCGAGACGATCAAAGAGGTGGTCAACAATGGCTGAAGCGGTTGAAAACTTCACGCCGCGCTTGAAGACGCTGTATGAAGATAAAATTCGCGGCGTCCTCAACGACGAGTTCAAGTATTCCAACGTCATGATGACGCCGAAGCTTGACAAGATCGTTATCAATATGGGCGTGGGCGACGCTGTAAACGACCGCAAGGCGGTTGATGCGGCGTATGAGGACCTTTTGAAGATTGCGGGTCAAAAGCCAGTTGTGACCCGTGCGAAGAAGTCTATCGCCGGGTTCAAACTGCGCGAGGGTATGGCTATTGGTGCCAAGGTTACCCTTCGTAAGGATCGCATGTTTGAATTTATTGATCGGCTGATCACTGTCGCCCTGCCGCGCGTTCGTGACTTTCGCGGTTTGAGCCCAAAGAGCTTTGATGGCCGGGGCAATTACGCGATGGGCATTAAGGAGCACATCGTGTTCCCGGAAATTGACTATGACAAGGTCGACAAGATCCGCGGCATGGACATTATCGTTTGCACAACGGCGCAGAACGATGACGAGGCAAAGCGGTTGTTGAAGGAATTGAATTTCCCGTTTCGTCAGTAGGAATTTTGGCTGGCTTAAAACGGTGAGAGATTAACCAAGGGCGTCCGGTCTGGCTGTGAAAAGCATTCAGACACCGGTCCGACGGAGGATAAGATGGCGAAGAAGAGCATGGTCCAGCGTGACCTCAAACGTCGGCGGCTTGCTGACAAGTATGAGGAGAAGCGCGAGAAGCTGAAGGCGACCATCAAGGATCAGGAATTGCCGGCTGAGGATCGCTTTGCTGCAGTTCTTGCGCTTGCAGAGTTGCCGCGCAATTCATCAAAGACGCGCATCCGCAATCGGTGCGAGGTTACGGGCCGCCCACGTGGTTTTTACCGCAAACTGAAGATGTCGCGGATTGCGTTACGTGATTATGGCTCAAACGGGAAAATCCCGGGCCTTGTAAAGTCCAGCTGGTAAGGAGGATCAGGTAAAATGGCGATTAATGATCCTATCGGCGATCTGATTACACGTATTCGCAATGCGCAGCTGCGCAAGCATTCGGCGACAAGTGTTCCGGCGTCAAAGCTGCGCGGCTGGGTGCTCGATGTTCTGGCTGACGAAGGTTACATCCGCGGATATGCGCGTGTGGAGCAGGAAGGCGAAAAGCCAAAGTTCGAAGTCGAACTGAAGTATTACGATGGCGCACCGGTTATCTCGCACATCAAGCGGGTATCCAAGCCAGGTCGCCGGGTCTATTCATCGGTTACGGACCTTCCGTCGGTGCGCAATGGCCTTGGAATTTCTGTTGTGTCGACGCCTAAGGGCGTGATGTCTGATACGGCGGCGAGAAGCGCCAATGTTGGCGGTGAGGTTCTATTTCAGGTCTATTGATCGGGTGCGCTGATCTTTAGACTGAGAAGTTGATTTCGCACGCCGGTGTGGCGTGAAGAGGAGCAAGGGGCCATGTCCCGAATTGGAAAAAAACCTGTAGCGGTGCCAAGCGGTGTAACGGTCACGGTAGATGGCCAGAGCGTCAAAGCGAAAGGCCCCAAGGGCGAGATGACGTTTGTGGTGAGCGATCTTTGCCGTGTTGCGCTGAACGATAATGAAGTTGCGGTTGAGCCGGTTGATAAGTCAAAGCCGGCGCGGTCGGCGTGGGGCATGAGCCGCACCATGATTTCAAACATCGTTGAGGGTGTCTCGAACGAGTTCAAGAAAGAGCTTGAGCTGGTTGGCGTTGGTTATCGGGCGCAGATGAAGGGCAAGACCCTTAGCCTTGCGCTTGGCTATAGCCACGATATCAACTTTGAAACGCCCGAAGGACTGGCAATTGTAACGCCAAAGCCGACAGAAATTATTATTTCTGGTATCGACAAGCAGAAGGTTGGTCAGGCTGCGGCGGAGATTCGCGCCTACCGTCCGCCGGAGCCTTACAAGGGCAAGGGCGTGAAGTATAAAGACGAGTTTATCTTCCGTAAGGAAGGCAAGAAGAAGTAAGGCGGGTCGGCGCTGGCCGCACTCTGGAGACGACGTTATGGCTGATAGAGAAGCACGCAAGCGCCGCGCCGGTCGGGTGCGGTCGCGTTTGAAGAAAATGTCGACAGGGCGCGCGCGCCTGTCCGTATTCCGTTCTGCGAAGAACATTTCTGCACAGATTATCGATGACCGGGATGGCAAGACCATCGCATCGGCGTCATCGCTGGACAAAGACCTGCGTGATGGTCTGGCTAAGGGGTCAGATGTTGCGGCGGCGGCGGTTATCGGTAAGACGGTGGCAGCCAGAGCAGTCGAGGCCGGTGTCAAGGAAGTTGTTTTTGATCGCGGCGGTTATATTTATCATGGCCGGGTGAAAGCTTTGGCTGAGGCGGCGCGCGAAGCCGGCCTTAATTTCTAACGTTTAGGAGCGGTACTTAATATGGCGCGCGAAGAAGGACGACGTGGCGGACGCCGCAATGAACGCCGGGGCGAACGCGAAGAGCGGGATGAGTTTGTCGACAAGCTCGTTGCGATCAACCGCGTAGCGAAAACGGTGAAGGGCGGCAAAAACTTCGGTTTTGCAGCACTCGTGGTTGTTGGTGATCAACGCGGCCGGGTTGGTTTCGGCAAAGGCAAGGCGCGCGAAGTGCCTGAAGCGATCCGTAAGGCATCGCAGGAAGCCAAGCGGAACCTGGTGCGTATTCCCTTACGCGAGGGCCGTACACTTCACCACGACGCGGCGGGCCGCTGGGGGGCTGGCAAGGTCTTGCTCCGGTCAGCAGCTCCGGGAACCGGCGTTATTGCTGGCGGACCGATGCGGGCAGTTTTTGAGACCCTTGGTGTTCAGGACGTTGTGGCGAAGTCGCTTGGTTCGTCGAACCCCTACAACATGGTTCGTGCAACGATCGATGCGTTGAAGGCGCAAGACAGCCCACGGTCCATCGCTGCAAAGCGTGGCAAGAAGGTATCGGATATCCTTGGCGATCGTAATCGCGCGACTGTCGACAACGCACCGGCACCGGAAGCGGCCGGGCAAGAAGCTTGACCGCTGGCATTACACGCCTGACGCGGTAACAGAATTGGAAGTTCACCATGGCTGATAATAAAACACTTAAAGTGCGCCAGACCGGTAGTCCGATCCGTCGCCCTCAAGACCAGCGGGCGACCCTCGTTGGACTGGGGCTAAACAAGATTGGCCGGGAGCGGGTGTTGGAAGATACGCCTGCGGTGCGCGGCATGATCCGCAAGGTCTCCCATATGGTGGAGATCATCGAGGAATAGAGCGCGCAACGCGCTCTTTGGTAGGCGAGGCAGGTGCTTGCTGTGCAAGGTAGTTGTCGCAAGTCGAGGTAAAGACATGAAACTCAATCAACTTTCAGACAATAAAGGCGCGCGCAAAGAGCGCACTCGCGTCGGTCGCGGTATCGGCTCGGGCAAGGGCAAGACTGGTGGGCGCGGTGTGAAGGGCCAGAAGTCCCGTTCCGGTGTTTCTGGCATCCGTGCCTTTGAGGGCGGCCAGATGCCGCTCTATATGCGTCTTCCCAAGCGGGGCTTTAATAAGCCGAACCGCGCGAAATACGTCGAGGTGAACCTTGGCCGGCTGCAAACTGCGATTGATGCGGGCAAGCTGGACGCAGGCACCCCAATTGATGCGGCCGTGCTGACCGCGGCGGGTGTGATCCGTCGGCCGCTGGACGGCGTGCGTCTGCTTGGCACCGGAGAGCTCACCGCAAAGGTCGATATCACTGTTGCCCATGCTAGTGCGAGCGCGAAGGCAGCTGTTGAGAAGGCGGGTGGATCGGTGACGGTAAACGCCCCGGTTCAGGACAAGGACTCTGGAAAGAAAGCGGCAAAGTAAGGTTCAGGCGTTTTTGCCAAGCAGGGTTGCGTGATGGCTGTCCAATCTCCACATCGCGCCCTGGGCCGGACCTCACAATGTTTCTGCAAATGATATCGAGCGTGGTCCGCACTTTTAAAGCCGGACTGAGGTTCGAGCCAGGGAGTTCGAGAGTGTTATGACATCAGCAGCCGAACAATTCGCGCAGAACATCACGTTTGACTCCTTCGCGAAGGCGGAAGAGCTCAAAAAGCGTCTGTTATTTACGCTTGGCGCGCTGATCGTCTATCGCCTTGGTACCTATATCCCATTACCGGGGATTAACCCCGAGGCATATGCTCAGCAGTTTCAGAGCCAGACAGGCGGGCTTTTGGGCACGCTGAATATTTTCGCTGGCGGCGCGGTTGAGCGTATGGCGATCTTCGCCCTCAACATCATGCCGTATATTTCGGCGTCGATCATTCTGCAGTTGATGACCGCCGTTGTGCCATCGCTTGAAAAAATGAAGAAAGAAGGCGAACAGGGCCGCCGGCAGATTAACCAGTACACGCGTTATCTGACCGTTTTCCTTGCAACCATGCAGGGATATTTCATCGCGATAAGCCTTCAAAGTGGCGGCGGCGGTGTGCCGGTTGTGAACAATCCGGGTCCGTTTTTCCTTCTGACCACGGTTGTGACCCTTGTTGGCGGTGTGATGTTCCTGCTCTGGCTGGGTGAACAAATCACGGCACGGGGCGTTGGCAATGGTGTGTCATTGCTGATCTTCGCAGGTATTGTCGCTGAATTGCCACGGGCGGCTGGTGGCTTGTTTGCACTGTCGGGTGATGGTGCCCCGTCCGGCACGGTTCTCATCGTTGCCGTTATTGCGCTGGCCCTGATCGCGTTTGTGGTATTCATGGAACGCTCACAGCGGCGCGTGCTGGTTCAATACCCCCGTCGCCAGGTTGGCAACAAGATGACCCAGGGTGACAAGTCGCACTTGCCGCTCAAGCTCAACCCGTCGGGCGTTATCCCGCCGATTTTTGCCTCGTCTCTTTTGTTATTGCCTGCGACAGCGGCCGGTGCGATTGGCCCTGATTCGCCTGAGTTTCTGCAGAACTTGCAGATTTGGTTCGCACCCGGGCGGCCGATGTATATCGCGCTTTATGCGGCGTTGATCATCGGTTTCACGTTCGTTTACACGTCGGTGGTTTTCAACACCGAAGACGTTGCGGACAATCTCAAGAAATATGGCGGCTTCATTCAGGGCTATCGTCCGGGCGCGCGCACGGCAGAATATCTCGATTATGTTGTTACCCGTCTGACGGTGATTGGTGCTGCCTATCTGACATTTGTCTGTATTCTGCCTGAACTTCTGAAAATGGGGTATGGGCAGGCGATCCCGGTATATATTGGCGGAACCTCATTGCTGATCGTTGTCTCGGTGACACTGGATACGGTTGGCCAGATACAGGGTCATCTGATTGCCCAACAGTATGAGACTCTCATCAAGAAATCGAAACTGCGGGGGAATCGGCGATGATTCTCATACTTCTTGGACCACCAGGGGCAGGCAAGGGCACCCAGGCGAAGAAAATCGTGGAAAGCCGCGGTATTCCGCAATTGTCTACCGGCGACATGCTGCGCGCGGCGATCAGTTCGGGCTCTGAGCTCGGTGATCGGGTCAAGGGCATCATGGCGCGCGGCGAACTTGTGTCGGATGCAGTGATTGAAGAGATCATCACAGAACGGATCAAGGCCGATGACTGCGCTGGCGGTTTCATTCTGGACGGCGCGGTACGGACCGTTGTCCAGGCGGAGATGATTGACCGGGTGCTTGCCAGCTTAAATCGTTCGCTCGATGTCGTCATTGAATTGACCGTTGATGAGGATGAATTGGTCAACCGCCTGAATACGCGTATTGCCGAAGCGAAGGCGCGTGGTGATGAACTGCGCAGCGACGACAATGAAGAAACATTCCGTAAGCGGCAGGCGGTATATCGTGAGCAGACCGCGCCGTTGATCCCCTATTACGAAGCGCAGGAAAAGCTGCGCCGCGTGGACGGAATGGGATCAATTGACGAGGTCGCTGCGAAGATTGGTGAGATTCTGGATAAGTCGGGGGAAAAGTAAGGATCTAGACCAGTTTCGAGGTTGACGGCGTGTTGGCTGCGGCTGTATGCAGCGGGCTTCGTCGAAATGGTGTCAACCCCGAATTTTGCGGAATTTGAAGCCCCCGGCGCACAGCTAGCACGATCGTGCTGCGCCATCCGGCGGTGGCAGCTTGTTGGGCAGGTCGCGTGGCGGCGTGCTTGAGGATTGACTAGGATTGATTTGGTGCCGTGTGGCGAGATGCCTCCGACAATCACCGGATCGAGAGACGAAACGAGATAAACGAAGAGGTCGGCCGATGGCCCGTATTGCAGGCGTAAACATTCCAGCGAATAAGCGCGTTGAAATCGCGTTGCGCTATATCCACGGGATTGGCCCGTCGAAAGCGACTGAAATTTGTGAGAAGGTGGGCATTCCGCGCGAACGGCGTGTGAATCAGCTTTCTGACTCTGAGGTGCTTCAGATTCGCGAAGCCATTGACGCCGGTTACACGGTTGAGGGTGACCTTCGCCGGGAAGTTGCCGTGAACATCAAGCGTCTGATGGATATGGGATGCTATCGCGGCCTGCGCCATCGTCGTGGTTTGCCGGTTCGTGGACAGCGCACGCACACTAATGCGCGCACGCGCAAGGGGCCAGCAAGGCCTATCGCCGGTAAGAAGAAATAAGGGAAGCGGGTCATGGCAAAACAGCCTTCGGCGCAGCGGGTTCGTCGCCGCGAAAGAAAGAACATCACGAGCGGCGTCGTTCACGTGAACGCGTCATTCAACAATACCATGGTGACCATCACCGACGAGCAGGGCAACGCGATTTCGTGGTCTTCTGCTGGCGGCATGGGCTTTAAGGGCTCGCGGAAATCTACGCCGTTTGCGGCGCAGATGGCAGCAGAGGATGCGGCGAAGAAAGCGATGGAGCATGGCCTCAAGACGGTCAATGTCGAAGTCCGTGGACCTGGCTCGGGACGGGAGAGTGCCCTTCGAGCGCTGCAGGCTGCTGGCTTGACCGTGAACATGATCCGCGACGTGACACCTATTCCGCACAATGGGTGCCGTCCGCGCAAGCGCCGTCGCGTCTGAGCTGACGGTAGTTTTTGTTTCGATTTCCTGCCGGCGGACGCTTCGGCGAACCGGCAGGTGAATAACCAATGCGGCACGAAAAGTCGCTGGATGGAGTGCTATGACTGTTATTGAAAAGAACTGGCAACATCTGATCCGCCCAACGAAGCTTGAGGTATCGCCTGGTGCCGACGTGGAACGTCGTGCGACCATCATTGCCCAGCCACTGGAGCGGGGGTTCGGTCTCACGCTCGGCAATGCGCTGCGCCGGGTTCTTCTATCATCCCTCCAGGGTGCAGCGGTGACATCGATCCAGGTCGATGGCGTCGTTCACGAGTTTTCTTCCATCCCCGGTGTCCGCGAAGACGTTACCGACATCGTGCTCAATGTGAAGCAGCTGGCGCTGCGCTCCCACGCTGATGGTCCAAAGCGTCTTGTTCTGAAGAAAGTTGGACCAGGTGTTGTTACCGCGGCGGACATTGAGGAAAATGCCGCTGTTGATATCCTCGATCCGTCTCAGGAAATTTGTCACCTTGATGAGGGGGCAAACCTGCGCATGGAGCTCGTTGTCCAAGTGGGCAAGGGGTATGTTCAGGCGGTGAATAATCGCCCTGAAGATGCACCCATCGGGCTCATTCCCGTCGACAGCCTTTACTCGCCGGTGAAGCGGGTCGCCTATCGGGTGGAGAACACACGCGAAGGCCAGGTGCTCGATTATGATCGCCTGATTATGGACATTGAGAGCGACGGTTCTGTCACCCCAGAAGACGCGGTAGCCTATGCAGCCCGCATTCTTCAGGATCAGCTGCAGATCTTCGTGAATTTCGATGAACCCAAGAAAGATCTTGATGGTGGTGAGCGCGAAGAGCTGCCATTTAACCCGGCGCTCCTGCGTAAGGTCGACGAGCTTGAATTGTCGGTCCGCTCGGCGAACTGCCTGAAGAATGATAACATTGTCTACATTGGCGATCTTATTCAGAAGACGGAAGCTGAAATGCTCCGGACGCCAAACTTTGGTCGTAAGTCGCTGAACGAAATCAAAGAAGTGCTTGCAGGCCTTGGATTGCACCTCGGCATGGATGTGCCAGACTGGCCGCCAGAAAACATTGAAGAACTCGCCAAGAAATACGACGAGTAAGTTAAACCCACGTAGCGCCGGGACGACGAACCTGGCTGATGGAGACGGAACATGCGCCACGGTCTTGCGCACCGCAAATTGAACCGCACCCATGAGCATCGCAAAGCGATGTTCTCAAACATGGCGGCGGCGCTCATCAAGCATGAGCAAATCACGACCACATTGCCAAAGGCGAAAGAGCTGCGTCCGATTGTTGAAAAGCTCATCACCATGGCGAAGAAAGGCAATGCAGAGGAGGGGCGCAAGCTTCACCTTCGTCGTCTTGCTGCATCGCGTATTCGTGATGAAGGCATGACGAAGAAGCTCTTTGACACCCTTGGTCCGCGGTATGCTGACCGTGCTGGTGGCTATATTCGCATCATGAAAGCGGGTTTTCGCTATGGCGACAATGCGCCACTCGCGGTGATCGAATTCGTCGACCGTGATGTATCTGCAAAGGGGCAGGACTCTGGTCCAAACCAGGCCGCCGATGATGACGGCGATGAGGCATAGACTGCGCCAATCGCATTG
>SHAI01000089.1 GCA_004213235.1 Parvularculaceae bacterium | reverse complement strand
GCAAGGGGGCAGGGCGCGCACCTACAAATTTTTACACATGCTTTTTATCGCTCAGGGCCTAGCCAACATTATTTGTCGGATTCCTCGCGATTGATTGGTTCGCCCCAGATAGCGTCGTCTTCATATTCGACATTGTCATTGGTGTTCGATCCGGCCAGGGGGGCACCCAGCCTGGTTTGCTCGCCGGGCCCCTGTTGTCCGGTATCAGTCTCCGGTGAAAGGATCACCGGTGCCATAGTCGCTGGCGCGTTGCGATTGGCCAGGTGCCAGACGGCAGTTTGCAATTGTGCTGATCTTGGATTGTAGACCTCACCCTTGATGACGATTTCAGCTGCTGAGACATCTGCGTTGTAATACGCCTTGTTCCATTTGCGCCGGGACTTCAAAAGCGCGCCTTCCAGGCTCAACCCACCATAAAGGCCGCGGGAACGGGAAAACGCCAATACATCTGTGGTCTGCGCTTTGGCGCCTGCGCCGATCGGGCCAGCTGCCAGGGTGATATCGCCGCCGAGTTTGACCGATGACGTCAGCAGGCTGTCCTTGCCCTCGTCGGTCATTACAAGCAGGACAACTTCCGATGCTTCACCACCAATCTGCAGGCCGAATGAGAGAGACCCAATGGCAAAAAAGGTTGGCTGGGACCAGCTACCATCTTCATTGCGTGACAGCATCACCGCGTCGCCCGCCGCGCCGCCGATGATAAATCCTGCACGTAATTTTTCCGGAATAATGACAATGGCTTTAGCATCATCGGCCAGGCTCCACATGGCGCTGAAGGCAGAATCCTTGGCGAAATAATTGACGGTTTCAGAGGCGTCGCGCACCAGGTCAATCGCTTCCTCGCGTCTGTCGCCAGCATGGGCCGCACCAGCGCCTATGGTGAGCATGCCGAATATGACGGCGAAGAAGGCGGCGGACCGCTGCACCAGACTTGGCTTTGATTTGTTCATCGGGTTCACTCCCTTATGGTTTTGAGCAACAGGACCGGAACGTACGGCCGCTCGCCATCAAACGTCGACGGCGTTTTTATCGTAAAAAAGGCGTTCGCGCGGCAAAATCGCGACGCATACAACAATATTTGGAGGGGTTCGCGGCCAGCGTCGAGGGGGCAGGTCCCTTTGCTGGCGGTTTTGTTTCGCGGGCGTGCCGAAGAAATTGCCAGCACCAAGGGGGAAATTACCAGCCCCAAGGGCGATACCAGCGCGCCGGGCGATTGACAGGCGCAGGCGCTGCGCGTCTATGTGATTAGGACGTGACTAGGAATTGCGGGTGTAGCTCAATGGTAGAGCAGGAGCTTCCCAAGCTTAAGACGAGGGTTCGATTCCCTTCACCCGCTCCACCATTCCGAAAAGTGCAATAAAAAAACCTTATTGCAAATTCCGGGATGTTTTTAAGCGCGTGGCTTATTCACCCGCAGCGACAGCAGGCAGGGGGGCGGGCGCGTCAGACAGTGAGCGCAGATAGGCGATAATGTCCGCGCGGTGTTCCGCCTTGCCGACCCGTTGCACCATGGCCGTGCCGGGCACATAGGCCTGAGAGTTTTGCAGGTACGCATCAAGGCGCTCATAGGTCCAGTCGCCGCCGGCACCGGTAAGTGCGGAGGAATATCTGAACCCGTCTACAGATGCGACACCGCGTCCGACAACATCCCACAGGTTCGGGCCCGTGCCTTGCGCCCCGCCCTTGTCGAAGGTGTGACAGGACTTGCACAATGCGGCGCGGCGGGCACCGCCCGCCGGGGTTGCCGCGGCCATCAGCTCGGCGAAGGACGGACCTTTTTCCGCCTCCTGCGCGCCAGCGCCTTCAACCTGGAAGTCGATTGGATAGGCCAAATGGAGTTCATCGCCATGGCCCCCGCCATGGTGTCCGCCACCAAACAGCGCGTTGGCAAGTTGCGGCAGGCCAAAGAACAGTAAAAGGGCGATGAGGATAGCGGCGGCGAGCTTATTGCCGAATAACGGATCTTGCATGGTCATCCTGTCGTGTTTCGGAGTTTTGCGTGAGGATTAATCCCGTAGGCAAAAAATCGCAATGCGGCGATGTGCGTGAATTGTATTTCCGTGTTTAAAAGCATTTATCGCATGATTTTACAATTCACCACCTTGGTGAGAGCTTAACCTGGTTTGCGGCATGCTTAGCCAGCAAAAGTTCAGGATGACTTTTAGAAAGGGTTCGGCGTGCGCGGGGAAGACAAACAATTCGGGCAAGACAGACAGTTCATCGCATTTCAGGGAGAGCCTGGGGCATATTCGGAAGAAGCGTGCCGGACGTTCGCCCCCGACTTTGAACCCTTGTCCTGCCCGACATTTGAAGCAGCCCTGGGTGCCGTCCAGGAAAAGCGCGCCGCGCGCGCCATGTTGCCCGTTGAAAACTCACTGGCCGGCCGTGTTGCGGACATCCATCATCTCCTGCCGGCGACTGAACTTCAAATCGTGGAGGAGCATTTCCTCAGCATCCGCCACCAATTGTTGATCCGGCCGGAGGCAAACCTGAAAGGCATCAAAACTGTGCGCAGCCACGCCATGGCTTTGGGGCAATGTCGCCGTATCACCGAAGAACTCGGTCTGGTGCCTGAAATGGCGGGGGATACTGCTGGCGCGGCGAAAAGCCTGTCTCAGGGGAACGCCCTGGATGAGGCGGTTTTTGCGTCTGCTCGCGCCGCAGAGATCTACGGGCTAAAGATCGCCCGGGAGAATGTTGAGGATGCCGGGCACAACACCACACGATTTTTGATGATGGCGCGGGATCCGGCCGATATCTCATCTGACGATGGCCAGGTGATGACGAGTTTTGTCTTTCAGGTGCGCAATATTCCCGCTGCGCTTTATAAGGCCATGGGCGGCTTTGCGACCAATGGCGTTAATATGACCAAGCTGGAGAGCTATATGCGCGAAGGCTCATTTAACGCGACCATGTTCTACGCCGACATTGAAGGCCATCCAGAGGACCGCGCCGTGCAATTGGCGCTGGAAGAGCTTTCTTTCTTTTCCTCCTCGCTCAACATTGTCGGCGTTTATCTGGCCGCGCGGGAGCGGGGAGTGCGCTAAACCGGCGGCGTGGCTTTGTGCTGGACGCGGTTTTTTCCGCTAGTGTTGTTTTATGCTGGCATTTCCAACCAGCGCTCCATCAAACGGCGGGCGATTGTGAACCGCGGTGGGACGTTGACGGGGCCGACGTCAAACGCCCGGACCTCTCCGGCGATGAGTGCGGCAAGGTCGGCCTTGGGCACCCACACAGCTTGCTCCACCTCGTTCGTGTCGAGAACTAGATTTCTGTCCGCAGCGTCTGCGATGAATCCCATCATCAAGGATGACGGGAACGGCCAGGGCTGGCTGAATTGATATCTGACATTTGAAAGCTCGACCCCTGCTTCCTCTTTCAGTTCGCGAATGGCGCATGCCTCCGGCGTTTCGCAGGCTTCAATATAGCCTGCGAGGGCAGAGAAAAATGTTGGCGGGAAATTCGGACCACGCCCCAGCAGACACGCCCCGTCATGGACAGCCAGCACGATTGCCACGGGGTCTGAGCGCGGGAAATGTTCTGCCCCGCATGCCGGGCAAACCCTTTTGGCACCACCATCGCCCATATCTGTCGATGCGCCGCATCGCGCGCAATGCTCATGCCGGACATGCCAGTCAAGAAGCCAACGGGCAGCACCGACAACGGCAAGTTCCCGTGCTTGCAATCCGCCGGCTGCCTCGCGAAGGGGGGTGTAAACCCCGATGTCAGCAAAAGGCGCAGCCTCAGGCGTTGGCACCGCGCCGCAGTCAAGGGCGAAGCGCGGGACGCGGTTTTTGTCCAGTCCCAGAAAGACAATGGGTGTATTCGCGCCAAACTCCCTGCTTGCTGAAAATGATAGCCACCCGGCGCTCCCGTCTACAAGTAGGGGGTCACCCCGCCATAGTGGCAGGAGGAGTGCGTCGGCACGGCGTTTTTGTTCGGCGATCCAGTCGGGATTGCTGCGTAATTCCGATGCCCGATCGAGCGGTTCGGCAGCAAAGCTGCAAAGATCAATGTCTTCTTCCATGGCGTCGTCCCGCTCGCGGCTCGGTAAAAATGAGGTCTTTTCAAAGGCGCTAGCACGCGTGTCTCATAAGTGCAGTAGTCACGGGCACCATAACAGAGATTGTTTTTCATTTGGGGTGGCGGAAGGGCTTGCGTTTCGTCCCCGCCGCCGCGATATTCCGCCGCGGAAGACTGGCGGACGGGCTCCTCGCCAACCCGGTCAGGTCCGGAAGGAAGCAGCCGTAACGAGTTTTTGCGCGGGTCGTTTCAGTCTTCCACCTTCCCTCATAAAACTGAGCCGTTCAACGGATCTGCGCCAGGCCAGCCGGGCTTGGCTTTGAGAAACTGTCTGGCACCTTGCAAATGACGGCATCTTGAAACTGTCTGGTCTTGAGGAAAATACCAGGGCAGGCGCTTTGCCCGGAACGGGGCGTTTGCACGTTGGCGACTTGCCGTTTACGATTTGGCCCGGATGATTGCGAGTTTAGCGCGCTGGCTCTTTTTCGTCACCGGAAAACCTGGTGCCAGTGGGTTGTCGGCAATGCAAATGAACATGAAATGGGAATGCATATGACAAGACATTGGTTTTTTGCAGCACTTGCCATTTTGGGGGTAAACGCGACGGGTGCTTTGGCGCAAACGGCGCTGGACGCGGCATTCTACGAAGAAGTCGTTCAGGGCATGGCACCAGCGGATATGCGCCGGATGCTGGAAGCCGACGGTTTTTCTGTTTCCGTCGATACGCAAAATAACGGTGTGACGATTTTTGAAGCGACCACCGAGGAAACCGGCGCATTTTACGTTTCGCTTCTGGCCTGCCAACAAGACGTTTGCCCGCAGATCGACGTATTCGCTTTCTTCTCTTCGCAAGGCATTACCCTGTCGCAGATAAATATGCTGCATGTGGAACATGTGGCGGCGACGACGTTCATGCAGCAAACAGACACTGGTTTGGCAGCGCGGAATTTGTTGCTGGATGGTGGGGTGACCCGGCGCAATGTGAAGTTCCAGATTGACTTCTTCCTCAATGAACTCGATGTCGCTCTCGGGAAATTGCAGCCAGGCGCTGTCGAAGCGGTGGGTTTCGTGCGGAATGTCAGGAAACCCGGCTTTGTAAAACCGGTCGACCTGATGCCGAGCTATATCCGTCAGATGAAGAATCCAAAAGTGAATGCGGTCGGGGCGAACGCGCCGAAGTTTCTCAAAGATACCGAGTAGCCAACCTTTGGCACTGCAAATGCGCTAAAAGGCTTTTTTCATCGGCGCGGGCGCGCCATATTGGCGTTTATGACAGATATAACCACCGACGGGACCTATCAGGTTCTCGCTCGGAAATACCGACCGCAATCGTTTGAAGATCTCATTGGCCATGAGGCGATGGTGCGCACATTGCGTAACGCGTTTTCAACCGGTCGGATTGCCCATGCCTGGGTTTTAACGGGTGTTCGAGGGGTCGGCAAAACCACAACGGCACGGATTCTTGCCCGCGCGCTCAATTATGTCGGCCCTGATGGTCAAGATGACGGGCCATCAATTGACATGCCGGTTGAGGGGACACATTGCCGCGCGATCGCAGAAAGTCGGCATCCTGATGTTCTCGAAATGGATGCGGCGTCGCGCACGGGCGTTGGCGATATCCGCGAGTTGATAGAGGGGGTGCGCTACGCGCCTGTGGAAGCGCGTTACAAAGTCTACATCATTGACGAAGTGCACATGCTGTCCACGCAGGCCTTTAACGCACTTTTGAAAACGCTCGAAGAACCGCCACCCCATGTGAAGTTCATCTTCGCAACGACGGAAATTCGAAAGCTTCCGGTGACTGTCTTATCCCGGTGTCAGCGATTTGATTTGCGCCGCATCGAGCTGGATGTGCTGACCGCGCATCTTGACAAGATCGCCGGTCTTGAAGGCGGCGCAGTGGCGCTTGAGGGGCTACAGATGATCGCGCGCGCAGCGGAAGGCTCCGTACGCGATGCATTGTCCATCCTTGATCAGGCGTTGCTGCAACACCAGGGGGGCGATGCCGTCGGCCCTGACGCAATCCGCGACATGCTGGGCCTGGCTGATCGCTCACAGGTCTGGCAGCTTTTGAAGGCAGCGCTCGCCGGCGATGGCAAAACCGTTCTGTCGCTCTTTCGGGGGCAATATGATGCCGGTGCCGATCCTGCGATCATTTTGAAGGATCTGTTAGAGGTTGTGCATCTGGCGACCCGGGTCAAAGCTGCCGGCCCGGAGGCAGCAGCGCAGGGAGCTGCCGGTGAAGAGGATGCAGCACGGGCGATCGAGATTGCTGACGGGTTGCAGTTAAATGGTCTCACCCGTGCCTGGAGCCTGTTGATGAAGGGCTTGAGCGACGTGCAGATCGCACCTGACCCGGCATCTGCGGCCGAAATTGCGTTGATCCGTATTGTGTATGCCGTCGATCTTCCGACACCTGATGAAGCGCTGCGGGCGCTAAAGTCCCGCGGCGGGCCACAGGCCATGGCCGGGTCAGGCGCGCAGGCTGGCGCTGGCGCTGGCATTGGTGCTGAGGCTGGCGCTGGCACACCCGGCCCCCATGCTCATGCAGGTCCGAGGGGAGTGCAAACAACCGCGATTGGTGCCGCGCAGAATGCACCTGCTATGGCGCCGCAAACATCGCCTCACCCCCGCGCGCAAGCGGCTAATCTGCCCCAGCCGCAAAGTTTCGAAGAGGTTGTGCGCCTTGCCGAACAGCACCGTGATCTGAAGCTGAAAGTCGAACTGGAAAGTTTTGTCCACCTTATTTCGTTTGAGTGCGGAAAAATTCGGTTACGGTTGGCAGGCGATGCTCCAGATACCCTTGCCGGTCGATTGACCCAGTGCCTGCTCGACTGGACCGGGCGGCGCTGGACGATAAGCGTCGAACAGGGCGAGAAGGGCGCGGAAACACTGCGTGATGTTCGCAATGCTGAAGTTATGGGCCATTCCCTGGTCAAGGAGGCGCTTCGGGTATTTCCGGGTGCGGAAATCATGGCGATTCGCGAGGTGAAAACCGACGGGGAAGACAACGAGAACGTGTTGTTTTTGGACCCTGAGGATGAGGATAAGGAATAATCCGATATGAAAAATATTGGCGATCTTATGAAACAGGCTGGCGAGATGCAGGCTAAAATGCAGGAAATGCAGGAAAAAGTTGCGGCCATGGAGGCTGAAGGTGTTTCCGGGGCGGGCATGGTCAAGGTAACGCTCAACGGTAAAGGGTATTGCAAAGGCGTTTCCATCGATAAAAGCCTTGCTGACCCCGACGATGTTGAGGTGTTGGAAGACCTCCTCGCGGCGGCGATTAATGATGCCAAGTCGAAAGTCGAAACGGTGATGCAGGATGAAATGACGAAAATGACCGAGGGGTTTCCTTTGCCGCCGGGGATGAAGCTGCCCTTCTAACGGGATTTTTCGCGTAACCTTGAAGATTGAATAATGGTGCCAATAGCCAGAGCGGGCGCAGGTGCCGTCTTGTGATCGTGATTTTTCGTCAGAGTAGTGATTAATGCCACAATCCCCGATCGGACCTGAACTTCAGCGGATGATTGATCTGCTGGCAAAATTGCCTGGCCTGGGGCCGCGTTCGGCCAAGCGCGCCGCGCTGCACCTGCTCTCTAAACGCGAGGGGTTGATGCGGCCATTGGCTTTTGCCATTGCCGAAGCGGCTGAAAAGGTTGAGGCATGTACCGTGTGCGGAAATCTCGATTCAATCAATCCATGTGCTGTTTGTACTGATGAAACACGCGATACGTCCGTGTTGTGTGTGGTTCAGGATGTGGGCGACCTGTGGGCAATGGAGCGCGCAGGGGCACATCGCGGCCGCTATCATGTTCTGGGTGGTTTGCTGTCGCCTCTCGACGGAATTGGCCCCGATGATTTGAAAGTCGGCGGCTTGGTGGAACGTGCACACAGCGACGATGTGAGGGAAGTCATTCTTGCGCTCGCCGCGACGGTTGATGGTCAGACAACCTCCCATTATATCGCCGAGCAGTTAGATGCATCCGGCGTTGATGTAACGCAACTGTCCCAGGGGGTCCCGGTTGGCGGCGAGCTTGATTTTCTCGATGAAGGCACGATTGCCGCTGCGATGCGCACACGCCGACCAGCATAACTCTATAAATAAGCGTACACGGACGGTATGCGATATATGCGCCTTAGAATCAGCGCAAATGCCGCAATAGCAGCCAGAGATGTAACAGGAAGAGATGGTGCTGGCATGCCGGGCATCATCATCGGCGCAATCCATAAGGCACCCAAGGCGAGGCCTTCGCCCGATAGCCAGCCGTTTTCTTTCCCGTATTTGGCAAGCGCTAGCAGCCCCAGAACAACGAGCGGAAGTTCATAATAAAACAGATATGGCACCGCTATGGCGCTGGCCGTGGCAAGGCTCGCGAAACGCAGTTCCGGCGATTTCACGCGTCGCCATACACGCCAGATGAAAAGACATAGTCCAAGCGTCACCATGATCTGAAGCAAAAGCGCCATCTGCTTAGGCAAGCCCGCCGTAGCAGCGAAACCATATATGCTTGTCAATTTGGCGTATGGGAAAATATCTCCCGCCAAATGGCTGCCTTGCATGGCTGCGGCGTCAACAAAGGCGATGAATGTGTCATGACCAAAAACGCCGTATGCCGATAAATGAACAATGATGGTCCCTGCCGCGGCGATGAAGAAAGCCCGCCACGCACCGCAGGCCAAATAGGCAATCGGTAACAGCAGACCCAATTGCGGTTTCACGGTCAACGCCGCTGCCGCTAATCCGGCGATGATCGGTCGTCGGTCAGGTGACCATGCAGCAAGCGCGAACACGCCCGCTGTCATCAGGCCGGTTTGGCCGGTAATCACGGTCTGGAACACGGCAGGGCAGGCGACAAGGAACAACATTATCTGGGGTGTTTTCCAGATCATGCGGCCCGCAGCCAGGAAGCCGAATATCCCGATACTGACCCATAGGATATAGGCGCTGTAATAGTTTAATCCGGCAAATGGTGCGGTCAGAAAATACATTGCTGGCGGATATAACCAGCCAAGCCGGAAGTCATCTTCATAGGCTGGAAAGGTTTCAGCCAGGCGGGCGTTAAGCGTTTTGAAACCATATAGCTCAGCCGGGTCGGTGAGTGCTGCTTTTGCCGCCTCATGGAAAACTGTAAAATCTCCGCCGACTACTGACCCTTGGGGAAGGATATAGTCCTCAGTCTTTAGAAGCACCGTCGTGAACACGCCCCATTGCATGGCAAGCAGGAAAAACGCCGCGCATAAAAGCGTTTTGCCGCGCCAGCGTGTCGCCAGTGCGTGCAATAGGGGAAAGCTTGTCTCCAGATGTCCGATTGCCGTCTGCATGAAGGTCAGCTTACCGC
>SHAI01000088.1 GCA_004213235.1 Parvularculaceae bacterium | reverse complement strand
ATCGAAAGCTACCGGCGACACTATACAGGTGCGCGCAATAAGCCCTGATAGAAACCGGCGGGGACGTTCGTTACAGATCTCGCAAAACTCAAAGCAATAAACACAGACTGGCGTTTGTGTTTTATTTTTAAGTTTGATTGCCCCCCAGCGCAGCCCACTATTTGCCGGCCTGCGCCGGGGTGCGGTCCCTACAAGGTTGCAGAAAATCCAAGAACGCTGGGCAGGTTAACCAAAAGCCACTGGCCACGATTGGCCATGGCGGACCCGATATCGTCAAACGACACCAGCTAGATTTTGACAGTCTTCCTGGCATATGGGCCGTGGAACAGACCGTTGATTTTCTCAGAATCACCCAACGAACGAGCACCGCCCATAGCGCTACCCATCAGCAAAACTCAACGTTATGCATCTCAACATGCCCCAAACCTTCATTGGGTGATCAGCTCAAGAATTAATTCGCGACAGACATTTAGGTATGGCAAGACGCGGCCCGAGCGTCTTGAACGAAACGGACTGCTCTTGTTTCTACTCATTGGTAGTGAAGTTTGAACCTGATCAATCGATCGACAAGGCGCGTTTTTGCGGCGTCAACCGATCGGCAATTTGCTTGCTTCCATCAAGAAATATGGCATCGACGGTCTCGACACCGTCGAAAACGCCGAACATGGCGGCCTCAACCGAACTTAATTTACCAGGTGAATTGCAATTAAATAAATAAGTGATCTCAATATCCGACCCATGCCCTTTGGCGTCATCATGATCAGGCGCTTGCGCATCATGGTGATCTTCTTTGTCATGATCGTCATGATCGTCGTGATCGTCGTGATCGTCGTGATCGTCGTGATCGTCATGCTCTTGATGATGTGCAGGATCGCCATCCATATGGTGTTCGTGATCGTGCTCATTATTTTTTTCACCGGTAGCATGGTGATCATCCGCGTGATCGTGTTCAGCATCGGATATTGTTGTGACGGAAACAGGCACCAATGACTGGCAACGCGCTTTGCCGCCAAGTGTTACGAGCGGCGCACCAGCAATCAATTGTTCGTTTAGCTCCGTTACCGCGGCTTCTTCATCATGGGAACCCGCAGCATGTTCCTCACCGACCAAGTCCGCCAACGGCCCGGTGAGAACGACGGTCAACGCATCGCCATCAAGCGCTGCAAGCATCTCCCAGGCACCGTGAACATGTGCACTGACCTGTACCATTTGATCTGTACCAGTAACAGTTTCGCCTGACCCGGCCATTGCCACGCAAGGCAGGCCGAAGATCGCAGCAGCACTCAACAAACACTTCAGGTTTTGATTACCCATCATAGGTTTCCCAAGCTTCAATCTCGAGCGTATAGGCCGCATCGCCCAGATCATTCATGTTACTCTTTGCCCGCAATATACCAGTCGCCCAAATGGGCTCCCACTGCTCGCCCAGCGGGACCGGTTTCGGCGCTGTTACGTATACGATCTGGTTTGGCGGCGGCGGCGGGGTATGAACACATGCACCAAAATATGGCACCAGCAGGAATTCAGTGATCTGTCCGGAGGCGTTATATTCAAACGGCAGCACAAAGCCAGGAAGACGCACCCGCTCACCATCTAGTTCATTGACAACATTGAAAGTCCCAAGCTGGGGCATTTTATCAAGTTCAGACCCCTCTGCGATCCCGTCATATCCGCCAGCATTCCCGGCATCCATCATGCTTTGAGAGTTTTGTTTCAGCAGACTTTCATAATAGGCTTGGTACTGGCGATCCAACTCCTCGTTGTCCCCTTCCGGCACAAGATCTTCCCAAAAAATGGTGCGCGATGTCTCAGCGGCATGCACAACACCACCGAATGCAGAAAGGATCAGCAAAAAGATCAGTACTGTTCGCATGTTATCGACGCTTTATATCCTGATAGAAAGACCATCCCCAAGTGATCGGCGGTATGCCACCCATCCTGGGATGAACCCAAGAAAAAAACCGAGGCCCGTCACCAAACTAACGATATAGGCATCATAGTGGGAAAGGCCAAGCGGGCCAAGGGGGGCACCAATTGATGCTTCTATACTGCGCCCGGCCACCGCAAGCATAACGTTCAGCGCACCAGCCCCCAATAGCGCGCCAAAGCCCGCGACAATGGTCGATTCCAATACCAATAGCGCGAAAACGTCCCGTTGGCGCGCGCCTACGGCCCGCAGAACCGCAATTTCGCGACGGCGCTCGTTCAATGTCGATAACAGGGTCGTCAAAAGGCCAGTGAGGCCCGCCGCAACAACAAGCAGAGACACAGCCCGCAAGGCCTGCTCCGCGGGGCCAAGGACACGCCAAAGCTGCGACAGCGCAACGCCGGGAATGACACCGGTCAGCGCCTCACCGCGATAGGTATTCACCGCGCGCTGATAGCGCAAAACCGTCGCTTTGTTTTTCAACCCAACAATGAAAGCCGTTATCGCATCGGGCTCATCGCGCTTCTGCCCGGTGCTGGCTGGTGCCGACGATGCCCGACCAATCGGCTTTGGCGCTCCATTGGTATAACCTTCATGAACAGCCTCCATCCCCCCAAGGCTGATATGTATCGTCCGATCGATGGGCGTGCCTGTGGGTGCGAGAATGCCGACCACCTTAAAGGGATGATTGCCATGTTCGGCAAATGCGGCGCTACGTACGCCATGGCTGATGGCAAACTCCTCACCGAGTTGATAGCCAAGCTTTTGCGCTGCATCCGCCCCCAGAACCGCGTCTTGCACGTCCTTAAACGTTTGCCCCACCTGGAACGACAATTGGCGTTTGTCACCATATCGGTAATGCGTGAAATAAGCCTCTGTCGTTCCCAATACTCGAAATCCGCCATGGGAATCGCCAAGCGATAGCGGCACCGTCCATGCAACATCAGATCGTCTGGAAAAAGCCTGATAGGTTTGCCAAGAGACGTTCGCCGTTGGATCACCCAGACGAAAGACCGCGTAAAGCAGCAGATTTATCGAGCCCGAACGGGCACCCACCAGCATATCCGCACCGGAGACTGTCTGCGCAAATCCTGATCTCGCGCCGGCACGGATTTTTTCGACGCCCAGCACAAGCGCCGTGGACAACGCAATCGCGAAGATTGTCAAAATGGTTGCCGCAAGGCGCGCGCGGGCACTCTTCAAGGCAAGCGTGAAAAGGGACATTTAGGCCACCCTCGCTTTTTTGGAGTCTGCGGCATTAATATCCTGCATGGCGATCGCGCGATCAAACCTTGCCGCTAGTGAAACGTCATGACTGACAAAGAGGACGCTGGCATTTTTCGCCTCTTCAATCAGCATTTCTATAAAGGCGTCTCGCAGCTCACCATCAAGCGCAGACGTTGGCTCGTCTGCAATGATCAAAGATGGTTCGCCAATTAGCGCCCTTGCAGCGGCAACCCTTTGTTGCTGACCGACAGATAATTCAGCAACCGGACGATCTTCGCGTGCCTCTTTACCAAGACCCAATCGGTGAAGAAGGTCGTGCGCGTTACGACGACGGGCAGACCGGTCTGCCCCCGCCCGCCGCGCGCGCGCAGCTGCGAATTGACAGGGCAGCAAAACATTCTCGACAAGTGACAGATACGGAACCAGATTAAACTGCTGGAAGATCACGCCCATGGCGTCTGCCCGCAGGGCATCGCGGGCATTCGCCCCCATTTCACCAAGGGTGTGGCCACAAACAACGACCTCGCCAGCCGTCTGTTCGTAAACACCCGCGATTAACCCAAGCAGCGTTGATTTGCCCGACCCACTGGCCCCCTGTAGGAACAGTTTTTCGCCGCGGTTAATCTGCAATGATGCCACGTCAAGAACGAGATCGCCCGGTCGCCACGCAAATTGAAGATCATTGATCGATACGCAAGGTTGATCCGACATGTAACGACAAAGACCTCATCCTCAACGAAAAATAGCTGGTGAATTTAATAACCGGGTACGCCAATTTTCAGCATATTAGAACTGTGCATGAGCTCACGAACATAACCCCACAAGTTGCACCATCGCCCATGCACGTTTGAACCGCTGCGCCTTAGCTGAAATGCGAATAGCCGGTGGCCTTCAGTGGCATGGGTGCGCCTTTTTCATCAATAAGCTCAACACCGCTGCCCGCTTTCACCGTCCCAATGCGCGCAACGGATGTCCTTGTCAGGCGCGCCGCCATTTCTACCGCCCGGCGGCTCTTCGGCGATGCGGTAAACAAAAGCTCGTAATCATCACCGCCAGAGACGAGCTGGCCCAGCGCCGTGCGTGATGATCTTTGTTGTTTGATCCAACAAAGCGCTGGGGCAGATACCGGGATATCTTCGGCCTGCAGGCAGAGGCGTTTGTCACTTGTCCGGGCGATATGCCCTGCGTCGGCGATCAAACCATCGGAGATGTCGATCGCCGAGGTTGCAATGCCTGAAAGGGCACCGCCCAATGCAATCCGGGGTGATGGCAATTGGTAGCGATCCAATAGAAAGGCCCCATCATCCCTGCCCTTCTCCAAGCCGTCCACCTCCAAATCACCCACCTCCAAATCACCCAAGGCAATAGACAACCCAAGGCGCGCGTCGCCTATTGTGCCGCTGACAAATACGTCATCCCCTTGGCGCGCGCCGCTTCTATTCAGAACGCCCCCCTTTGGTGCAGCGCCCAGCATTGTAACGGAAATGACCAAGGGCGCTGACCCAGCATGCCGCGTTGTGTCACCGCCCAGCAAATTCAAGCGATAAGTTGCCTGATCCACCGCCAGGCCATCTACAAACGATTTGATATCACACAGGTCAGTATTGCCGGGCCAGGCGCAGCCAAGAAGATATTCAACCGGCTTGGCCCCCATCGCTGCCATGTCTGACAAGTTCACCCGAAGCGCTTTGCGCGCGGCGATGTCCAGGGGTTGATCGACTGGAAAATGGACGCCGGCAATAAGCACATCTTTGGAAACAACACGGGCACTTTCATGCAACTCAGCTGCATCATCCTGAAGACTGAAAGCGCGCGGCTCGCCGGCGGTCAAAGGTGCAAACAGGGAATCGATGAGCGCAAACTCCCCCATGCTGTCAGCTGACTTTTTCCTACGGTGACCCGGTTTCTTACGCACTGGTGAGGTCATGGAAATACAGCTTGCCTAAGCATCATTCGTGAGTTCATCCGAACGCAAATCATGCGCTGATGCGTCCAAAACACCGTTAATAAACCCAACTTCCTTTTCATCGAAAAACGATCGCGCGATCTCAACATATTCATCGATTACCACCCGAACGGGCACATCAGCGCGGTTTGCAATTTCGTATAGTCCTGCGCGGAGCATGCCACGCGCCGTTGCATTGAGCCTGCCGAGCGACCACCCTTTGGCTAAGCGGCGTTCCAGATACGGGTCGAGTTTAGCTTGACCACGCACGACACCGCGCACCGTATCTTCGAAAAAAACGGTGTCAGCGTCTTGAATGACAACGCCTTCGATATCGCTGCCAAGACGATGGGTTTTAAATTCCAGAACCACAGTATCGACGCCCACGCCGGTTTGTTCCATTTGGTAAAGCGCCTGGACAGCGGCGAGCCGCGCAGTGGTTCGTCGGTTTAAGGCTGAATTATCGACCATTACACGTCTCTTATCGCCCGCGGAGCAGCACAACAGGAAGCAACACGTCAGGACGCCGTTTCTTCAGGCTCGTCCAGGCGGTCAAGGAATTGCTCAAAGTCCTTGGCTTCACGGAAATTTTTATAAACAGACGCGTAGCGGACATAAGCTACGTCGTCGAGCCCGGCCAACCCCTCCATTACCAATTCACCAATGGTTTGGGTTTCAATTTCTGTCTCGCCCATGGTTTCCAGGCGACGAACAACACTGTTGACCATTTTTTCGACGCGGTCTGGCTCAACATCGCGTTTGCGCAGGGAAACGGCGACCGAGCGGCGCAGCTTGTCGCGGTCAAATGGCGCGCGCTTCCCCGAATTTTTGATCACAACCAGTTCTTGCAGCTGCACCCGCTCAAAAGTGGTGAAGCGCCCGCCGCATTCGCTACACTGGCGACGTCGGCGTATCGTGGCACCGTCCTCAGCCGCACGGGAATCCTTGACCTGTGTGTCGCTGGAATCACAAAACGGACATCGCATGGCGCCCTAGCCTCCCGTCGGCACAAATCTCCCGGCTGCTTCCACGCCGCCGGTTTCAGTAAATCGGGAAGCGTGCCGTTAACGCCCGTGCCCTGCGTCCAACATCTTCCTCAATGGCTGCCATGTTTCCATTCGCGGCAAGCCCGTTCAGTACTTCCCCGATAAGCTGTCCGACTTCACGAAACTCTGCAACACCAAATCCGCGGGTTGTGCACGCTGGGGAGCCAATCCTGATGCCCGATGTAACGGCCGGCTTTTCCGGATCGCCTGGAACACCATTTTTATTACACGTGATGAAGGCGCGTTCGAGACTTTCCTCTGCCGCGTTGCCCTTGACGTTTTTCGGCCGCAAATCGACCAGTGCCAAATGCGTGTCCGTTCCCCCGGAGACAATTGCGTAACCCGCCTCCTCAAGAGCACCGGCCATTGTCTGGGCGTTGGCAATCACCGATTTGCAGTAAGACTTGAATTCCGGTGTCAGGGCTTCCCCGAAGGCAACAGCCTTTGCAGCAATAACGTGCATGAGCGGCCCACCCTGAATCCCGGGGAACAAGGCAGAGCGGACCTTTTTCGCCAGATCGCCATCATTGGTCAGCACCAGGCCGCCCCGCGGCCCGCGCAAGGTCTTGTGCGTCGTGGTCGTGGCCACATGCGCATGCGGGAATGGCGATGGATACTCTCCACCAGCCACAAGGCCCGCATAATGGGCCATGTCCACCATTAAATATGCGCCGACGCTATCTGCTATCTCACGGAATTTGGCGAAATCGATTTTCCGCGAATAGGCGCTGCCGCCAGCAATGATGATCTTCGGCTTATGCTGCTCGGCACTTGCCGCAACATGTTCGTAATCGATCAAGTCATTGTCTTCGCGCACACCATAATGAACGGCATTAAACCACTTTCCAGACTGGTTCGCCCGCCCGCCGTGGGTGAGATGCCCACCTGCAGAAAGATCCATCCCTAGGAATGTGTCACCGGGCTTGATCAACGCCATGAACACGGCCTGATTGGCCTGGCTCCCAGAGTGAGGCTGCACAACTGCCTCGCTAACGCCGAAGAGCTGGCAGGCACGTTCTACCGCAAGCCGCTCAATTTCATCAACGACCTCACACCCACCATAATATCGACGGCCAGGGTAGCCTTCAGCATATTTGTTCGTCAGCACGGACCCCTGCACCTCCAAAACGGCGCGTGAAACGATGTTCTCACTTGCTATCAGTTCAATCTGATCTCTTTGTCGTAAGAGCTCCCGGGCGATTATATCCGAGGCCATAGGGTCGGTTTCGCTTAATTTTTCAGCGAAAAAACTATTGCCGAGAGCCGGTTCCGTCATGCTCATGGAATTTTCCTGTGTCAAAGGTCGTATTGGAATAAGGTCGTATTTGAATTTAGCTGCCTGGTTCATGCACCATATGGCAGGCGGGTGTCTACGCGCTCATCTAAACTACGCCATAACCCCGGGGCGCTGCTAGGGGTTCATGTCAATTATTCCGTCGGTTTCCGGCCACGCGCGATAAATGTCAGGCGAATACGCCCAAAACAACGACCGCGACAAAACCGCCCGCTTCGATCCGCGCGCAGGTATCCGGATGCACCGGCGAGAACACAGACAACTTTCTGGCAATCGACGCAGGCCCTCCCGCAAAGGCAGCCGACGCCATATGGCACACCTGACTAATCGGACGCTTCATTCACGACAGCAAAAACCAAGCATTGACCGAAGAAACGAAATACAACCGCCCGAATACTCCATTCGCGCGGGTGCCATAAAGAATGAATTCATCTCTCAAATGCTATGACACATCGAGCGGCCGTAAATTTTGTAAAGGTGTCAACGTATTTATTGTTGCATTTTTTATGGACTAAGATTAGGCACCTTCATCCGTTCAGTTCATGAAGAAATTAGATGCAGACTTCCCCCAAGATAACGAAATCATTACGATCGCAATAAGCGATAGAATGAATAGCTATTGTCTGTGCGAAGAAAATGGTCTTTGTTGCATTGCGAATACTTTCTACGCCAAGCACCTAATACCGTTTTTAGTGGGACAAGGCGCTTAAGTCGTACTTTCCGATTTCTAAACAATTTTTTCTGCACTGAGCACCCACCCGGCATAAAATGAGGAGTTTCATATGGCCGCTACTGGAACCGAACTTGACCCTACTGATACTTTGCACCTTACCACGGATATCGTGTCTGCATTTGTCAGCAATAATTCTGTAAATGCAGACAAACTTCCAGGTCTTCTCCAGGAAGTGCATGACGCCATTAAGGCACTCGCCGCGGGCGGAACCGCCCACGCGGGCAATCAAAAGCCTGCAGTACCGGTAAACAAATCCGTCACGCCAGATTATGTCATCTGTCTGGAAGATGGAAAAAAGTTAAAAATGCTAAAGCGTTACCTTCGTACGCAGTTTGACATGTCACCAGAAGATTATCGTCGCAAGTGGGCCTTGCCAGCCGATTACCCGATGGTTGCACCAAATTACTCCAAGCGTCGCTCGCAGTACGCAAAGGAAAGTGGCCTAGGTCGCTCCGCAGGCGCTCCTGTTCAGAAGAAAAAAGCGACCAAAAAGAAAGCAACGCGCGGCCGGGGACGTCCACGCAAAGCTTAGTCGAAGCCAAAAGAATTTTGCAGTTAATGGCGAGGAGCGCCCTTCAGCGACTCTTCGCCTTTTTTGTGCGCCGCACATTAACTTGAACGCTATACATCACTTCACGTCTCGTGACGGGCTATGTCATTTTCGAAGCTCAGTCCGGGTCGAAGCAAAACAATTTTGACGATTGGGGATTCGGTTCTGAGCGTTCTGAATTTCACCTCTGAATTTCTCCAATGCGCGATGATCGACAGAAAAGCATGCACCATGGTCTCCATATTACATGGCGCAGAAGCTTGGTTAGTGTTGACGCAGGAAAAGCTCGCGCGCTCCAAAATCAGACAGGGAGGCGCAGTATTTCGTCAGCAAGCGTTTAATAAATTCGAATGCCACTTCAAATGGTCTTCGATAAAACTGGCGATGAAATAGTAGCTATGATCATATCCGTCATGGATGCGGAGGTTTAAATCAATACCGTGCTGAGCGCATGCCGTTTCCAGGCGCTCCGGCATCAATTGCCCTTCAAGAAACTGGTCCGCACCACCCTGGTCAACCATAATACGATCGAACCGCGCACCATCTTCAATGAGCGCGCATGCGTCATAGGCACGCCATTTTGTTTCATCTGCACCCAAATAACCAGTCAGTGCTTTGCGTCCCCATGGGCTGTGAATAGGGGAAACAATCGGCGCGAACGCGGAAACAGATTTGAAAAGGTCGGGCCGCTTTAGCGCCATTGTCAACGCCCCGTGCCCTCCCATCGAATG
>SHAI01000087.1 GCA_004213235.1 Parvularculaceae bacterium | reverse complement strand
TAAAATTGCGATCGCGGAAAAAGGGACACCTGTTTCCATGGTTTGGTCCCGCGAAGAAGACATGCGCCACGATGTTTACCGGACAATGGCGCAGGCGCGTTTTAAAGGTGCGGTGAAAGACGGTGCCGCGACTGCGTTCGATCTTCACTTGGCATCGTCACCCACAGCGCTGGATGCCTTTTCCCGCCGCGGTATGGATCTTTCCATGGCCGACCCTACGGTGGTGCAAAACGCCTGGGATAATCCTTATACGGTGCCAAACTACCGGGTGTCTGGCTATGAAGGCCCGGTTGCCCTGCCGCTCGGATTTTGGCGCTCCGTTGGCGCGTCGCAAAATGGCTTCTTCCAGGAAAGCGCCATGGACGAATTGGCATTTGCGGCCGGGGCTGACCCGCTTGAGTTCAGATTGGCAAATCTCAAACACGAACCGAGCCGCGGGGTCCTGGAGCGGGTTCGTGACATGTCCGGTTGGGGACGCCGTCTGGAAAAAGGCCATGGTCTCGGGGTTGCCTACTATCTTTCATTTGGTGTGCCAACGGCGGAAGTATTTGAAGTCGCCGTTACACCTGCGGGGATCAGGCTTGTCGGTATTTGGGCGGCGGTTGACGTGGGGATCGCCCTGGATCCCGGTAACATTGAGGCTCAGGTTCAAGGCGGTATCGTGTATGGCATAACTGCGGCCATGTTCGGTGAGATTACTGTTGAAGGTGGAAAAGTTCAGCAATCGAATTTCCACGATTATGAAATGCTGCGCATTAACCAATGCCCGCCGATCGAGGTGGCCGTTCTTGAGCAAGGGCCGCGCATTCGCGGAATTGGTGAGCCCGGCACACCGCCCGCGGCACCGGCTTTGGCAAACGCAATTTTCAGCGCAACCGGTGAGCGCATTCGCGAATTGCCACTTAAGCATGCAGTAAATTTCATCTGACGGCGGAGGATAAATCGTGTTGAAAAGTGCAGTTTTGCTATTGTTCGTCTCGGCCGTTTCGTTTGTTAGCGCTACATCGGTGCTAGATGCTGACGAACAAGCAGTGAATGGTGAAGGGCTTGCGGCCTGGGCCAAGATTTATGAAATTGTATCTCATCCTCGGTGTGCGAACTGTCATGTGGCCGACGGTCGGCCGATGTGGTCTGGGCCAAGTTATGGTGAGGCGCGCGTTCACGGGATGAATGTGGGAGGTGATCCGAATCTGTTGTTCGGTAATGTTGGCATGTTGTGCTCGACTTGCCACATGGCTGAAAACTCATCAGCGTACCATGGTCCACCTGGCGCGGAAGTTTGGCATTTGCCACCGGCCGATATGGCGTGGTGGGACAAAAGCTCTTCGCATATTTGTGCGCAATTAAAAGATCCCGCGCGTAATGGAAACCGATCTCTTGAAGATATCGAAACACATATACGTGAGGACGCACTTGTCGCATGGGGATGGGCACCAGGACCAGGCCGCGAACCCGCACCATATTCGGCTGCGCAAGCTGCTTCATTCGTGGCTGATTGGGCGGCGAATGGTGCGCCTTGCCCTGTCTCGGAGTGATGGCGAACGCGAGGTCAATCTTAAGCCTGATTGCAATGGCTGGTCGCGCTATTGGGGATGTGCCGGAAGATATCCGCGAACGTGCGGTGCCCCTGATTTCTTGTTTGGCCCCTTTTTGACCTCTTTTCGAGGGAAGCAATGACGTCTCCCGCCAGCCCATTTCAATTCGAACATCCCAGTGACGTGCTGAAGATCGCGCTTCAATGGTTTGATGCCGGGAATCCCGTTGCCCTTGCCGTAGTTTCCGGTGTTCAGGGCGGCGGTGTGAGAACACTTGGCGATATGATGGCCGTGCGCGCTGATGGTGCGTATGCGGGATATCTCTCGGGAGGATGCGTCGATTCTGATATCATCACCCAGGCTCAGGCGTGCATTGACGAGCAATTGCCGCGCCGTGTCCGGTATGGCGCGGATTCCCCTTACGCTGATATTGTCCTGCCTTGTGGTGGGGCGTTGGACATAAATATTTTTCCGGTTCAGAATGGTTCCTCTCTTCAACGGATCGTTGATGTGTTGGCCACTCGGTCCAGGTGCAATGTTCAGCTAGCGGAAGATGGTCTTGTGCCTTCGCTGGAGGGGGATGGTGCAAGCCTTGCCACTTATAAGCCGAAACTAACGCTTCGAGTTGCTGGGCGGGGTGCCGATGCGACGGCAATCCTTGCGCAGGCTGTCTCCTGTGGGTTGAATGTTTCCTTATGGAGCAATGATGAAGCATGTCTTCGTCAGGTGTCGGTTGGTGAGGGTATTTCAACACATATCTTGTCCACACCGACGGCTCTGCCGGCGTGTATTGACGATCCCTATACCGCTTTTATCTTGTTATATCACGACCCTTATTGGGAGGATTATCTGCTTGATCAAGCGCTCAATAGTCAGGCGTTTTATATCGGTGCTGTGGGGAGCGCGCGAACCCATGCACGCCGGCTTGAAAGATTGCGGGAGAGGGGGGCAAGTGATGAAGCGCTTTTGCGTGTGCGCGGCCCGATTGGGTTAGTGCCATCGCTGCGATCGGCGAGCTTTCTAGCGGTGTCGGTGCTTGCTGAAATCATTCAGGAGTACGAACAACTTGGAAAAAACGTACCGTGAATATTGGGCTTGCAGTATTGGCGGCGGGTCAGTCGGCGCGCTTTAAACACGGCGATAAACTGCTCGCTGATTTAGGGGGGCAAACGGTTTTGGGGCGGACGATAAGGACCGCTGCAGCGGCGCGCACGTTTCACCATATCGGTATTGTTGCTCCGGGGCAGGTGGCGCGCCGGGACGCGTTCAAGGATGCTGGTTGGCGGACTGCCGAAGCGCCGGACGCGGCGAGGGGGCAGGGAAGGAGCATTGCCGCCGCGGCGCGTTGGGCGCTGGAACATCGGTTGGACGGGTTGATCCTTATGCTCGGCGATATGCCCCTGGTGCCGGTATCCCATATTCTGAACCTGGCGGAAAAACTATCTAATTATCAAGCGGTATTTTCCTCCGTTAACGGGGTTTTGTTGCCGCCGAGTGCATTCAGGCAACCCGTCTTTTCTAATTTGATACACCTCTCCGGTGATGTTGGTGCCAAAGCACTTATTGGTAATTTGGGTGAAATTGGTACATCTGATCTTGATGCGGAATTTACGCAGGATGTTGATACGATAAGCGATTTACAGGCAATTCGCGGAAAATTGGAACGCCAGACCTTAGATTGATGGGACGATATCTTCCTCTTGGTGGGGAATTTCTAATGAAAATCCCGACTTATAAAGAGGCGTTTTGCCTGTTGGCGGGGGTGCGTCGCGGGCGCAGGGCTCGCCGGCTTTTTATGTCGTGAGACCTGGCGGTTGTCTGGAATTTGTTTTTTCACTTCATCGCCGCTGTGCCATGTCATATCAATACAATCATGCGGACTTTCGCCTAACCCATCAAACAGGTGGGAATGATCTTCGATCTTGTAGGCGATCAGGTGAATAACGCGCCCTTCGCGTTGTATTTTTCCCGTCACCTTTAATAGCCGCCCCTGCATGACCTGAGTGCGATAGGCCGTAAAAATCTTTGGCCAGACAATAATGTTGGCGCTACCTGTTTCGTCTTCCAATGTGATGAATATGACGCCGCTGGCGGTTGCCGGGCGTTGGCGCGTGATAACGGCGCCGATCACCGTGACGGTAGCATTATGGGGGATCTCTCGTAAATTTTTATTGAGGGTAAGATTGTTTCCCATGTCTTTGCGTACCAGCCGTACGGGATGATCTTTCAGTGATAAGCGTGTGCTGATAAAATCTTCAAAGACATTTTCGCCATGCGACAAAGCTGGCAGGGAGGTTTTGGATAAAGGATCGTCCAATAGCGGGTCATCCAGGAGCGGCATGTGCGCGGCATCGTCAACGGCTTTTGCGTGCCAGAGTGCATCACGGCGGTTTACCCCAAGGCTTGAGAAAACGTCAGCCATGGCAAGTTTCTCCAGAGCAGCTTTGTTTAACCCCGCGCGCCGGCGAATGGAGGTAAGGTCCTGATAGCCATTACCGCGTGCGGCGACGAGCCAGGCGGCATCATCTTCTTTGAAGCCTTTAATCATTCTGTACCCTAATCGCACAGCCAGCGCGCCTTTGCCGTCTGGCTCCAGGCTGCAATCCCATGTGCTGGCGTTGATATCCACGGGGCGTACATCGACGCCATGGCGCTGGGCGTCGGCGATGAGCTGTGCGGGGGCATAAAAGCCCATAGGCTGTGAGTTGAGGATCGCGCATGCATATACTTCAGGGTGATGATGGCGCAGCCAAGCAGATGCATAGACCAACAGCGCAAAGGAGGCGGCATGGCTCTCAGGGAAGCCGTAACCGGAAAACCCTTCAAGCTGCTTGAAGCAACGATCGGCGAAATCGTGATCATACCCACGCTCAAGGCATCCGGTTATAAACCGGTCTTTAAAATCTGAGACACTGCCCACCCGCCGGAACGCCCCTAATGCGCGGCGCAGCGCATCTGCCTCACTCGGGTCAAAGCCAGCCGCTACCATAGCGATCTGCATGGCTTGCTCCTGGAAAAGCGGTACACCAAGGGTGCGTTTTAAGACATCTTCTAGCTCGGCCGACGGATAGGCTATTTTTTCTTCGCCCCGTCGTCGACGTAAATAGGGGTGCACCATATCACCCTGGATAGGACCTGGGCGGATGATGGCGACTTCAATAACCAGGTCATAAAAACATTGCGGGCGCATACGCGGTAGAAAGGACATTTGTGCCCGGCTTTCGACCTGAAATAATCCGGTTGTGTCACCCTGGCTTAGCTGCTCGTAAACGCGGGGGTCTTCCTGCGGAATGCTGGCGAGGTTATACCGCACGCCTTTCCAATCTGCGATGAGATCAAAGGCTTTGCGAATGCAGGTGAGCATCCCAAGGGAAAGTACATCTACCTTAAGTATGCCAAGAACATCAATATCGTCCTTATCCCACTCAATAACGGTGCGGTCCTCCATGGCGGCATTTTCGACAGGAACAAGCTCATCAAGGCGGCCTTGGGTAATGACAAAACCACCCACATGTTGGGAGAGATGGCGTGGAAAACCGATGATCTCGTGAATGAGCGCCATGGTTTGCTTCATGCGCGGATCGTCAAGGCTTAGACCCGCTGCGGCGAGGCGGTCTGCTTTCAGCCCGCTTCTTGACCACCCCCAAACTTGTCCCGAGAGAGCGCTCAGCGCATCGCTGGAAAGCCCCATCGCTTTACCAACCTCGCGGATGGCACGTTTGGCGCGGTAGTGAACAACACTAGCGCACAGGCCGGCGCGCGCACGGCCATATTTTTCGTAAATATGCTGAATAACTTCTTCGCGCCGTTCATGCTCAAAGTCGACATCAATATCAGGCGGTTCGTTACGTGCTTCGGACACAAAGCGTTCAAAAACCATGGTGATGATGTCCGGCCCGATGGAGGTGATGCCCAGGGCATAACAGATGACCGAGTTTGCCGCTGAACCACGGCCCTGGCACAAAATATCCTGTTCGCGCGCGAATTTCACGACATCATATACGGTGAGAAAATAGCGTGCATAGTCAAGTTTTTCGATCAGGCGCAATTCGCGCGCGACCATAGCCTGTACTTTCAATGGAACACCGTCGGGGTATCTTTCCTGCAACCCGTTATCGGTAATTTCTTTCAGGCGTTGAAGTGGCGGTTTACCGTCTGTGACTTCTTCCGGATATTCATATTTCAGTTCACAGAGAGAAAAACGACATTGGTCTGCAATAATGAGCGTATTGGCTGCGCTTTCTGGGTAGTCTTGGAACAGACGGTGCATTTCAAAAGGGCTTTTCAGTCGGCGTTCTTCGTTTAAAAGGGCGCGCTCACCGATATTATCAATCGTGCACCCCTCACGGATGCAGGTCAGGACATCAGCCAAAGGGCGTCGCGCAGATTTGTGGAGAATGACATTTCCCGTTGCGACGAGCGGCAGGTTTAGATCCTTGGCTTGCGCAGCCCGGTCCTGGAATCTCTTCTTGTCATGTCCATCATAATGTGGGGCGAGGCCGCAAAAAACATGTTTTGGAAAGTACTCGGCAAGCTGCTTTGTTTTCTGAGATTCAAGATCAAGCGCGATTAAAAATGACCCTTCTGCCCAGTTCAGAATATCTTTAAATTCCAGCTGGCATTGCCCTTTCGTTGTTTTTAGCTTGCCAGCTGAAAGCAAGCGACACAATCGCCCATAGGCTGTGCGTGTTTTTGGGTACGCCAGAAGAGATTGCCCATCTTCCAAAACCAGGCGTACACCAACGATATATTGAATATCATGGTCCCGTGCTTCGGCGTGGGCGCGCACAATTCCAGCGAATGTATTGGTGTCGGTAATGGCAATGGCGGAAAGCCCCTTACTGGCCGCTTGTGCAATATATTCTTCCGGGTGCGATGCGCCGGTTAAGAGTGTAAAATTGGAAGTGACATTGAGTTCTGCATAACTCATGGGAACACCCCGGCTATATCCCACATGGCGGGCTTTTGGGCCGGCTTTGTCGACAGCCAAAGTCGCGGTCCCTGGCTGGTATCAACGCGCCAATAGTCGCGCAATTCCCCGCCTTCATGTGGTCGCCACCATTCAGGGGCTATCCGTTCCGGGCCGCGTGTGCGCTGTGCTGTATATCTCACGCGTCGCCATAAGAATTCTTTAGGCGGACGGCCTTGCGCAATTATGGTTATGGGTTCAAAATCATAAAGCGTAAGCGGACGCAATCTGTTCACATGCCAATGATCACTCCTGGTGTGGCGCGCTGCTTCGACAAACCGGAAAGATCGCAGGGGCATAAGGCTGGAGACAGGAGCCCATCGCAAAACGCGATCAAAGCCTAAATGATTGCCAAGCGTTGCGATGAGTTCATCTAGCGCATCCTGCTTTTCAGCTTCCGCAAAGCGTTTCTGAATAGGTTTGAATGGCTCGACATTTATTGCCGCCAGGCGCAACATATCAATGCCGTCGCCTGCATCGAGTTTGTCCAATTTCAACGAGAATTGACCTAAAATTGGTTTGGCATCTTGCGTGACGCGCGATAATCCAATCTCGATATGGCGAATTTCCTTGTCAGCGCGCAAGGCGGTGAGCTGCAAACCTCGCGTACCAAAACCGTGCTCGATCAATCTTTTGCACACTTGCCCGGTCAAGCGGTTCAATGCTTCATTGACATCGTCCCGTAGCCCAATCGGTTCAGGAAAAGACATGCGTGCGGCAAATGAGGGTTTGGCAATTTGCGGTGTAACCGGATCAGACGCCACACCGAGAAGCTTTTCATAAGACCGCAATAATCCAAAGCCGAAACGCCGGGCAAGGTCCGCTGACTTCAGGGTATAAAGATCGCCAATGCGTTTTATACCTAAACGTTTGAGCTCAAAAATTATTTTTTCATCCGTAAAGAGTGCATCTATTGGGTAACTCGCCAATGATGTGCGTGTTTCGCCTGGTTGAATGATTGTAATCCTATCATTACCGAACTGCGCGGCGGCTTGGGCAGCCCCCTTGGTGTCTGCAATGCCAAGGCGCGCCTCAATCTGCAAATCAGTTAATTCCTGCACGATATATTTTCCCATCGCGTGCTCGCCGCCAAAAAGATGGGCGCAGCCTGTGATGTTCAGGTTAAGTTTGTCGCCGCCCGTGCAGGCACTCCACGGGGTGAATTTTACCGTCCATCTTTGCAATGCCTTTAAGAGCGCTTCGTCGCGTAACGCGTCTTCAGGCATGGTCGTCAATTCTGGAGCTGCGGCGCGGGCATCTGCCAAGGTCATGCCGACGCGCAGTCCAAGACGGCGGGCATGATGGTTTAAGCTGATCAAGCGGACGGCGTTTTTCTCCTCTGCCGTTACCGCGAATAAACAGCTATCAACCGGCACGCCGCTGCGGCCATACCGGTTCACCGGCAGGCGTGGCAGCCAGACGCATATGCTCCTTTTCCCCAAAGACATCGATGACCCAACTCCCCGTTATCCCTTTCTTGTTTTTATAAAGCGATGTGTGAAGGCGCATGCCGCCTTCTTCTTCCGTATACTGTGCGGTGCAATGCCATCGCGTTTCTGCCGGGCTTGAATGTGCTGGATGTTTCACGATAGCTAACCCCAGTGTGTTCCCTGCCTGCGCTGCTAATTGAAGCCTTCTGAAATGGGTCAGGTTCGGCGTCCTCTCCAGCGCGACAATAACCACGCCAAGACATCCAGCGCGCAGCGCGTTTTCCGCCGCCCATAGGGCATCAACTTCCAACGTACACGCCGTATGCAGGACGCGTTGAGGGGCGCAAAAGCGCGCTAGACTTTGCGGATGCAGCGCCCCCAGCCAGTGGGGTGAGGCGCATATCATTATCTCCTTGTCACGCGTGTGAAGAAGTGAAAAAGCGATGGCAGAACAACCACCTATTTCATGAACGCGCCCTCCCTTCAGTTCCGGCAGACGGCTAAATGTTCCCCTTTTGTTCATGCCTGATATGAGCACCCCGAAAAAGGGGAGTCAAGTACGAAAGATAGATAGGATTATGATTGCCGCCATGGGCGTCAGGATACAGTCCGTAAAGAAATTATTTATGATGATAGACCCCGCCCGGCCGATGGATGATAATAAGTGCCGGGCCCATTAAAATTGCGGACTTTATGGCAGGTGGATGAAGGGGCTGCCCGGTGATCACTGCCGGGCGGTTTTGTTGTCGATAGAGATCATTCTGACGACAACGTACATTGGCACTTATGGACGTTTAAGCTGTCGATGGATTTTAAGGCCTGGATTGCAGCATTGATACAATCGCTTGCGTAGGAGCCACCAGGGCCCCACTCTCTGCAAGCTCTTTGTTTATCTGCTCTAAGGTTTCGGTTGCTGATGTTTCTCCATCAGGCCATGTGCTATGCGCATCGCTGGCGACATAGACCTTCATGCCACGCCTCATCGCGTCCAGCGCCGTGTTTAAAACGCAGTGTTCGCTTTGAAGGCCACACACAATGATTGTACGAATTCGTTCGTCGTTAAGGGTCTGACCGAGTGTCGTCCCTTCGAAGGCACTGGAGGCGCGTTTTTCTATAACCAAAACGTGGCTGCAGTTCAGGGGACTAGGTCATTGTTTTTCAGTTTCTTGTCATTCGTTGTTTCGCAACAAAGTATTCGGTGTTACCCCCCTTCATGCGGTATTAAAGGACGGGCGTTGCCGCGCGGCTTGCAGCTGCCTTTCGCCCGCAGCCTATATGCTGTATGACACGCAGGAAAATGTCCCTGAAAGAAAAATTCGTCACGGAGAACCAGCTATGTCCGGCAAAGATGCCAATGCAGCACCGAGTTTAAGCGAAGCAATGGCGGAGCTTGAGTCAAAAGTTGACGCCATTGCGACCGCGGTAATGGGGACGGAAGAGTTTGCGAAAACGGCAAATTTTGCTTCTGCGCTGCAGCTCAAAATGCAACAGGGGATGTCGGGCCACATGTCGCGCCAACT
>SHAI01000086.1 GCA_004213235.1 Parvularculaceae bacterium | reverse complement strand
CGAAAATAATGCTCAGCATGCTGCAGGTAGTTTTCAGCTTTCACCCGGTCGCCAGCAGATGACGCATCGCGCGCCAAAGCCTGGTATTTATCAAAAATCTGATTCGCGGTGCCCCGAATACGGACATCAGGCCCGTTTGAATCAAACGCCCGATTCGGATTGGTGCCCTGGCGCCGTCTTTGATTACGGCCGCGTTTCATATTCTTCGTATTCATTGTTTTCCTCAACCACCCGGCAAGCTCTGCCGGGAACCAAGCCAGCCGGGCACTTCCCGCCCGTGTGATTACCTACGATTATGTACCCCATGCACCGCCGCCCCTCGCCCGAGAGGGAACGATCTAGTGCCAGACCCATCGCCCCTTGCACCTCTGATAAGCGACCGCATCACCCATCAACCTCGAATAAGCCAAGGCATAGACAACGCATAAAATAGACAACGCATAAAATTGCGCGACCCGTCGTCAGGCTGCCGCAAAACCTGCGGCGAGGCGAAATTGAGCTGTTTACAAGCGCCTTTCGACGCGGCTTCATCCATTCCAGTGAAGATTGTTCTCAGGCAAGCTCGTTCAAAACCGCTTAAACCCTTGAGGTTGATGATACCTACCTTGATCCCTAATGCAACGCTTTTTTCAACTAAGCTATACTTCCACCCGAACGGCTCGCGAGATTGCCGTCGGTCGCGGTGAATTCGGCAATAAGTGCCCGGGGCACACCGGATAAATCGTTGTAAGTCGTGATGGCCTTGCCGCCTGCGTCGGACATTGCATTGGCCAGCCACGCCGCATGGCCATCGCCGATCTCAAGACCGATCAAAGCCTCTTCGGCACAAAGATCTGACAAGAGCCTTAATATAATCTTATACGCGCCCCGCCCGTCTCCGCCAGAAAATAGCGCGTCTTTATCTTCATGCCGAACAATTTCATCACTCAGTTTGTCTTCATCTGACTGAGGTATATAGGGCGGATTGCTCATAACGATATCAAACGGGCCGCCCTCCGGCATCCAATTAGGGTCAGACCAGTCTCCTGCAGCCACCACTAATCGATCACTCAATCCCAATCTCTGGGCATTTTTTTGCGCCACGTTTAGAGCCGCCGGATTTTTGTCGATACCTACCCCATGTGCATTTGGCAGCTCACGGAGCAAGGCGCAGACTAACGCACCTGACCCGACCCCCAGATCCAAAACCTTTAAGGGCTTATGTCGATCGGGAAGCTCCTCCAATAATGCCTGGATCAATGTCTCACTGTCTGGTCGCGGAATAAGTACGCCGGGCACCAATTGATAAACATCACCCCAAAACTCGCGCTCGCCAATAATATAGGCTACCGGCTCGCCATTTTTTCTGCGATCAATCAGCCCTTTAAAAGTCTGCACTTCCTCATCTGTCAAAAGACGGCGCTCATTCGCAATCAAGTCTGCGTCGTCACAAACAAGTGTTTTCTTCATTAAAATACGTGCATCAAGAAGCGGCGTTTGCGTCGTTGACAATTGCGCCGCTCCGGCGCGAAGCAATTTGCCGAGCGTTTGGGCGTGCTCAGGCATCGTTATTTTGCATGTCCAGTAATCGATCCGCCCGATCTTGTGTAATCAATGCATCGACGACTTCGTCCACCCCATCGCCAGCGACGATTTCATCAAGCTTATAAAGCGTCAGATTGATACGGTGATCGGTCACCCGACTTTGCGGATAGTTATAGGTTCGTATACGTTCGGAACGATCGCCAGAGCCAACCATGCCGCGGCGTGCCTCTGCGCGTTCCGCGTCCGCGCGTGCGCGCTCAGCCTCATATAGACGGGCACGGAGCACTTTCATCGCTTTGGCCCGATTCTTATGTTGTGATTTCTCATCCTGCTGGCTCACGACAATGCCCGTTGGTAGGTGGGTGATCCGTACCGCAGAGTCAGTTGTGTTGACCGACTGCCCGCCCGGCCCCGATGCCCGGAAAACGTCAACCCGTAAATCAGCTTCATTCACCTCAATGTCGACTTCTTCAGGTTCGGGCAATACCGCAACGGTCGCGGCGGACGTGTGAATGCGCCCTTGGGTTTCCGTTGACGGAACACGCTGCACGCGGTGAACACCAGATTCAAATTTCATCCGGGCAAAAACACCATCCCCGGCAATATTGGCCTGAATCTCCTTATACCCTCCGACATCGGCCTCCGATTGAGACAGAATTTCGACCCGCCACCCCTGAAGCAACGCATAGCGCTGATACATGCGAAACAGATCGCCAGCGAACAAGGCCGCTTCATCGCCGCCGGTACCAGCGCGCACCTCCAGAATAACGCTGGAATCATCAGCTTTGTCTTTTGGCAGAAGCAAAAGCTGCAATTCATGCTCAAGCCCTGGCGCACGCGCTTCCAGCTCCTCCAGCTCCATGGCCGCCATCTCCGCCATTTCAGGATCATCACCGGCCGCGAGTTCCTTCAAGTCGCCTATTTGGCGGCGCACTTCGGCCAACTCGCGCGCATGATCTGCAATGGGCTTCAACTCGCCATGCTCTTTAGAGAGGCGTATAATCTCCTCAGAGCCCGAAGCGGTGGACATATCCTGCTCCAGGGCATCGAATTTCGACAACAATGCGGTGATTTTTTCTTCGGTAATCATATCAGTACACGCCGTTTTTGGCGCATAACGCCGTTAATCCCGATGCACGCCAACTGTATCAATTATTCGTCACCCGATTCTTCAACGCCGTGACGCTAAAAGTCCGAGGTTCCTGACACCAAGCACCAAATCCGCCTGATGCATCCCAGCTTCTGAATTTGGAACCTATATTTCTGCTAGAAGCGAAGAAGCAAGCGGCGATAAAACTGCCAAGCTATTCAGCTATTGCCATTGCTGCGGCCTCATCAGCCGCCTTTTGTTCTTCTATTTGCGCTGCTTTTTTCTCAACAAGTTCGACAACGTGATCGACCAGATTTTCGTTATCCAGCCGGTATTCTGGTGATCCGTCAATATAGATCATTCCGTGCTCTTTACCGGCACCGCCGCCGGTAAAACCAAGATCGGTCTCGCGCGCCTCGCCGGGCCCATTAACCACACAGCCAATCACCGAAAGGCTCATTGGGGTGGTAATGTGGGCGAGACGTTTCTCCAGGGTTTCCACCGTATCGATCACCTGGAACCCCTGACGGGCACAGGACGGGCACGAAATCACATTCACACCGCGGTGGCGCAAATTCAGCGATTTCAGGATATCAAAACCTACTTTGATCTCTTCAACCGGATCGGCTGACAATGACACGCGGATGGTATCGCCAATCCCCGCCCATAACAGCGACCCCAAGCCAATCGAGGTCTTAATCGATCCAATGCGTGTCCCCCCGGCCTCGGTCACACCAAGATGGAGCGGGCAATCAATCGCTTCTGCAAGAGCATGATAGGCTGCAACAGTCAGAAAGACGTCAGACGCCTTCACCGATATCTTAAATTCATGAAAATCATTGTCCTGGAGGATTCGAGCATGGTCGAGCGCACTTTCCACCATCGCTTCAGGACAAGGTTCGCCGTATTTTTCGAGGAGATGCTTTTCAAGCGACCCCCCGTTTACGCCAATGCGCATGGAACAGCCATTGTCCTTTGCCGCCTTGATAACCTCTTTGACGCGGTCCTCTGAACCGATATTTCCGGGATTAATGCGCAAACACGCAGCACCTGCTTCGGCCGACTCAATGCCCCGCTTGTAATGAAAATGGATATCCGCAACCAGAGGTACCGGCGAGTGCTTCACAATCTCCTTGAGCGCGGCGGTTGATTCAACGTCCGGGCACGACACACGAACGATGTCAGCCCCGGCTTCCGCTATTTCATTCACCTGGCGGATTGTCGCCTGTGGATCAGATGTGAGCGTATTCGTCATCGACTGCACGGCGATCGGCGCATCGCCGCCAACGGGAACATTCCCCACCATGATCTGACGACTTTTGCGCCGCTCGATATCTCGCCAAGGTCTAATTGACATGGATCCAACCCTCGTGCGTTTCAGAAATTGACCGCGCGCGCTGGGCAAACGCGGTTCCTACCACCCCGCGGTCACATCTGACCGCTATAGCGCTGATGTCAAGCCTTTGCCAGGAAATGGAACTTTTATGCCGGCCGGGCAAACGTGAAAACGACCTTCTGGTCGAACGCCGCCCGCGGCGCGCCGTCAACACTCATCGGTTGAAAACGCCATTGACGGATCGCGTTAATGGCGGCCCGTCGAAAACAAGAATTAGATGCCTGCTCAACCCGCTCACTGACAACACGGCCATCGATGCGCACAGTAAAGGCAACATCGACGGTTTCTATTGGCTGAGCGCCGGCAATGCAGCGCATCGGATAGACAGGATCAACACTCTCCAAGGGACGCGCGTCAACCAGTATCGGGGCCGCCGGGACGGGTTGTGCTCCTGAGGGTCGCTGAGTTATCGCCGATTGCCCGGATGCACGCGCCGCGCCCTGCGTACCCGAAGGCGCTGCAGACCCGCCAACTGTCTGCGGTAATTCATTCAAACCACCTGGCACCGTAATATCGGTCGGTTTCGCCAACCAGCTCGCGCACCAAATCATGAATGCCAGTAAGGCAATAACCGAAAGTAGGGACAGGTCCGAACGCGCCGGTGCCGGCTCCGGCACCGCAGCAGCCGACGCCGTCTCTTTAGCGCTCTCTTCCACCTCAGAATCCGGCCGCCGGTCACCATAACCAGCTTCTTGCTTGAAGCGGCCGACAATAGAGTCGGCATCCAGGCCCAACACTTCCGCATAGCTGCGCACAAACCCAATAGCGAATGGCTGCGCCGGCAGGCGATCCAGGCTCATTTCTTCGATGGCTGAAATAAACTGCGGCCTGATGTGGGTTCTGGCAACAACAGCATCGATATTCAGATCGGCCGCCACGCGGACCGCTTCCAGATATGCACCAACACTGACAAAAGCACTTGGCTCGATCTCACCTGAGCGTTGCGGCTCAGGTGATACACCGTCCAGGTCAACAATGTCTGCAGATGTCTTGTTCGCCGTCATGGTTCTCTCAGCCTACAAGGCGTATTCTGAACAATGTGTATCTTGCGGATAGGTATCTTGTCAGTTTCATTCAAGTTTCAGATACAGTCTCACATCGGAACGATCATCTTATACGATAACGAACTGGTTTGCGGCTGCAAACCATTGGTGCGCGTTTCTGCCCTATTTCTCAAAATTTTGGACTGCCGGAGGTTAAACTTTCACGTTTCAGGCCGTGAGTAATGTCACAATCTACGCTCAGGTACCGCACAAGGTGGTAATAGCCATGCGAGATCCGACAGATTCTTTGCGCAGTCGCCGGACAGCGACGCCCTTTTACTCAATTGCCGCGCCCCGCCCGCGTAAAAATATCGAGAGGTCGCGGCGCATATTTTCCGATGCAGCTGCGCCAGCATTCTGGAACCAATCGCGCAATTCCCCGACGGAAACTGACCTCACAAACCGGCGAAAAGCGCCAACTGCCGTTGGCGGAATGGAAAAACGCCGCAACCCAATTGCAATGAGCGCAGCTGCAAACACACAATCAGCGGCTTGCTCGCCGCAAAACGAAATCGGGCGTCCGGCGGCATCGGCTCCCTCTACGGCGCGCTTTAAAAAATTTAAAAATCCCCACTCCAGCGGATCATATCGGCGCTGGGTTTGTGCGGAGTTTCGGTCCGCCGCAAAATAAAACTGGGCGAGATCATTGCCGCCGACAGACAGGAAATCAGCCTGACGTGCGATCTCATCAATTCTCCAGACAGAAGACGGGGTCTCTATCATGGCCCCCACTTTGATATCTCGGGGCAAAGGCTGACCACGCTGACGGCGAATATCGATCTCTTTGTCAAGTAAAGCCCGCGCAACTGACATTTCAGATCCCAGCGTCACCATAGGGAAAAGGATATAAAGATCCCGCCCCACCGCAGCGGCAAGGAGTGCACGAAGTTGGGGGCGAATGATCCCGGGTCGATCAACCGCCATGCGAAGGCCGCGCCAGCCCATGGCCGGATTACCCTCATGTTCGCGCTCCATATAATCTGCAGATTTGTCACCGCCGAGATCAGCCGTACGGAAAACAACCGGTTTGTCTGTCGATAGCTCAAGAACGTCATGATAAAGTTTTTGCTGCGCACTTACCCGCGGCAATTGCGTGCCGATCAGAAACTGAAGCTCCGTTCGGAACAAACCAACGCCAGCAGCGCCCGTCGCCGATAAATGCGCCATATCCAGGGCAAGGCCGGCATTGATCAAAATTTCGATCTCGACACCATCATGTGTCTGCGCCGGCAAATCGCGTTCACGCGCAAATGCCGCCTGGCGCTCCGACTGCAATTCACGTTTTTGGCTGAAACTTGAAACAACATCCTCGGTGGGGCGGATGAACACCTCGCCGGTATCGCCATCAATGGCAATCGCATCACCGCTTTCCGCCAGCGCCAGCGCCTCGCCAATGCCAGAAACTAACGGTACGCCGATGGCGCGCGCGACAATGGCAACATGCGACGTGGGCGATGCTTCAGCCAGAACCAGGCCTTTTATTTTATCCCGGTCATATTCCAGCAGATCTGCCGGCCCCATCGTCCGGGCAAGGACGATGGCATCCTCCTGGAGAGCTTCTGTATGAATGGGACCGGCTGTCAAATGTCGGAGCAACCGATAAGAAAGGTCGTCCAAGTCATGCAGACGCTCACGCAAATAGGGGCTGCGTGCCTCACTCATCCGGGTGCGGTTCTCGCCCTGTACGCGTTCAACAGCCGATTCCGCTGTCAGGCCCGACTGTACCGCAGAGCGCAATCGATCGTGCCAACCTCGATCATTTGCAAACAGCCGATATGCCTCCAACACTTCCCGGGAATCCGCCTCAAGCTTGGAACGCGCCAACATATCATCAACTGACGCCAGCAGAGCCTCTAAGGCTGCCTCCAAGCGCTTTAAATCCTCAGTGCGGTTTCTCGAAAAAACACGATGGCGCGGTGCTGGCGCTTCATGGAATGCGACAGTGCCGATCGCAACGCCAGGGACTACTGCAGCACCGCTCAACCGCTCCGGCAAATGCAGAATTTCATCAACATCGCGCGTCGCCGTCTCGTCCAACAATTCGCCTGATGCAGCGATCTCCGCCAATAGCGTGGCAACCGCCTGCACCGCTTCGATTTCATCATCGGAGTATCGACGGCTTTTCTTGTTCTGCAACACCAGGACGCCGAGCGCCTTCCCGGACCGCAGCAATGGCACCCCTAGAAATGAATGCAGCGGGTCCTCTCCCGTCTCAGGGCGATAGGCAAATGCCGGGTGCAAAGGTGCATCGGCCGTAACCAACGGCCGCTGGGTAACGCATACCTGCCCGACCAATCCCTCTCCCCAAGCAAGGACCGTACTGTGAACGGCTTCTCGCTTGAGCCCCAAAGTCGAGTAGAGTTCCAGAGATTCATCAGGCTGGCGAATGTAAATTGAACACACATCCGCGGAGACATGCTGCGCAATCGCACGCGTCAACTCGTCAAGACGTTCTTGAGGCGTAGCGTCATTCGCGACGATTGCATGCATCCGCCTTAGAAGCGCCGTGATCCGCGCGGCCGGTTGCATAGGGTCGGCAAAACTACGGTTTCGCGTCATCAAGCAACACCCTTATCCAGCCCATAAGCCTGGTGCAGAGCCCGTACCGCAAGCTCTGCATATTCTGCATCGATCAACACGCTGATTTTAATTTCCGATGTCGAGATATTGTGAATGTTTATCTTCCGTTCAGCGAGCGTATTGAACATTGTCGATGCTACACCGGTATGGCTGCGCATACCAACGCCAATAACTGACACTTTCACAATATCCCGGTCAGCTACAAGACGGTCATAGCCAATCAACGCTTTCGCGCTTTCCAAATACGGCACGGCATGATCAAGATCGGATGCTGGAAGCGTGAATGAAATATTCGCCCCAGACGTTCGCGCAGGGCTCTGAATGATCATATCCACATTGACACCATGCTCAGCCAAAAGTGAAAAGATGTGCGCCGCACGGCCCGGTTCGTCTGGAACGGCAAGCAGGCTGATGCGCGACTCATCCCGCGATAAGGTCACAGCGCTGACGATTTTCTGTTCCAAGACTTCCTCCTCGTCGCAGATCACAGTCCCGGGGTTCAAAGCATCCGGCGCGACAAAACTCGACAGTACACGCAGATTCACACCGTAAGCCATTGCCAACTCGACAGACCGCGTTTGCAAAACTTTCGCGCCCAGAGACGCCATCTCCAGCATTTCTTCATAGGTCAGGCGATCTTGGCGATGTGCCTGCTTTGTGATGCGCGGATCAGTCGAGTATACACCATCGACGTCGGTATAGATATCACACCGATCCGCTTGCAGCGACGCGGCCAGTGCAACCGCCGTAGTATCCGATCCGCCGCGGCCGAGCGTGGCAATCCGGTCCGCCTTCGCAATCCCCTGAAACCCTGCAACAATGGCGATCTCACCCTGGTCAATCGCGTCGCTTAAGTTCTGCGGCGGAATGTCCTGGATCCGGGCACGTCCATGGGCGGAGTCAGTTTGTAGCGGGATCTGCCAGCCCTGCCAGGATCGTGCACGATACCCCTGCTTTTGTAGCACCAACGCAAGCAAAGCAGACGTCACCTGTTCGCCGCTTGAAACCACCGCATCATATTCCACACCACGCACATCCAGCGCCGGATCCGGTGGCCCTGCCTCTTCGCATAAGGCGACAAGGCGATTTGTCTCACCGGCCATCGCAGAGACGGTCGCAACGACGGAATGGCCCTGATCAGCTTCCCGGCGCACAAATGCCGCGACATGCCGGATCCGATCTAGATCCGCCACCGACGTACCACCAAATTTCATGACGATCCGCGCCATGCCTGCCTATCGTATCTTTTCACTACCGGGCGTTAGTTGTACGCCAAAACCATTGCAAAAAATGACAAGGTTCCATGTCTACGGGGGCGTGGGGCCGCACGCAAGACCGCCAATGCCGGAAGGGACAACTTAATGACCAGCGAAATCAACACTCTATCAGAAACTCAAAATACTGATGGTCACGCAGCCGGCAAGACGGTCGATCATGACGAACTGCGCAAGTTTGAGAAAATGGCGGCAGAGTGGTGGGACCCCCATGGTAAATTTAAACCGCTGCACAAATTCAACCCGGTCCGCCTGGGGTTTATAAGGTCTCAGATCTGCGCCCATTTCGGACATGATGAAAAATTAACGGCACCACTTTCTGGTCTGCGTCTGTTGGACGTTGGATGCGGCGGCGGCCTTGTTTGTGAGCCGATGCAACGTCTTGGGGCCGCTGTGACAGGACTGGACGCGGCGGAGCGCAACATCGCTGTCGCCAAGCTGCATGCTGCGCAAAGCGGGTTAGATATCGACTATCGCGCCGCCACGGTAGAATCGCTTGTTGAGGCGGGCGAGCCCCCCTTTGACGTCGTTCTCAACCTTGAGGCGGTGGAGCATGTTGCCGATGTGGATTTGTTCCTTCAAGCCTCCGCTCAACTCGTCAA